>JAJSAL010000091.1 GCA_024274705.1 Spirochaetota bacterium | reverse complement strand
GCCGCATTCGAGACTCCCGAATATGTACGTCTTGCCATGGTTCTTGCCCTTCTAGTTGGGGTGTTCAGGCTGATCATCGGTATTTTCAAACTTACTTTCCTGGTTAACTTCATATCCCAGCCGGTAATCCGCGGATTTACCAATGCCGGGGCAATCATCATAGCCCTGTCTCAGTTCGGTAAAATTGTGGGTCTTCCCATGCCAAGGAGCAATTTTTTCCTCCGGGACATAGGGGATGTGATTGCATCCCTGGGAAACACACATATACCCACACTGCTGGTGGGGACCCTTGCCCTGGTACTGATCTTTCTCCTCCGGAAATATATTCCGAAAGCACCATTCGCATTGGTGGCAGCTGCGGCGGCAATGTTCCTCGTCTATTTCCTCGGGCTGCATACCCGGGCGGACAGTTCGGGAAGAACTGTTGCCGTTATCGGTACCATCCCTGCAGGACTTCCCTCTTTCAGCCTTCCTGAAATCGATTTCGCGGTGTCCTTCAAGCTGCTCCCGGGAGCGATGATGGTGCTCTTTATAGGGTTTATGGAGGTGTGTTCCGTTACAAAAGCGATTTCTGCGAAAAGCAGGCAAAGGATCGATTTAAACCAGGAAATAATCGGTCAGGGACTTTCCGCCGCCCTGGGCAGTTTTTTCCAGTGCTTCCCCACAGGCGGCTCTTTTTCGCGGTCTGCCCTTTATTATGAATCCGGAGGGAAAACCGGCTTGAGTTCTATCTTTGCCGGTGGGTTTGTGGTGCTTACCCTTCTTTTTCTTACCAGGTATCTTAAGTTTCTTCCCCAGGCCGCTCTGGCGGCCATCATTATCATGGCGGTAATCAAGCTTATCGATTTCAGAACTATGATAGAGTACTGGAAGGTCAACGTCCTGGACGGGACCGTTGCCGTCTGTACATTTATAGCGACCATGCTGTTCGCTCCGAATATGGTAAACGGTATCCTTATCGGCACAGGAGTCAGTATCGCATTTCATCTCTATAAGACCATGAAACCCAGGGTTGCCATCCTCGGTCAGGATGAGGAGGGGCTCTTTCTCGAGGCGGAGCTGAACGGATTGAAAGAAGACCCGGAATTCCCGATCATTCAGTTCGACGGCCGTCTCTATTTTGCAAGTGCACCGTATTTTGAAGATGCGATTCTAAAAGTACTGGCGGATTACCCGGATGCTCGATCAATCATCGTACAGGGGAGCGGTATCAACGAGATAGATGCCACCGGAGAGACCCTGCTCAGGGACATTGTACGGGAGTGCAGGGAAGAAGGGGCACCTCTCGCCTTTGTGGGATTTAAACATCAGGTCCTTCAGGTGCTGTGGAAAACAGGTCTGTACGGAGAAATCGGCGAAGACCGTTTTTTCCCAACGCTTCAGGATGCCCTGGAAACCCTGAAGGGAGAGTAGGGACCGGCGCAGCTGAATCGATATCAGAAAAAGATTCCTTCAGGAAACGGTACCTGCATCACCTTGGCAAAGAAAAGGTAAAAGCCTGTGACAGATCCGCAGGTCATTAGTAACCTCTTGATAAGGACCGGGCCTTTCGTGGCTTTTCTGTCCAGGAATACCGTTATTAGGGAGAAAAAAAAGATGCTGGTTACAAAAAACCCGATATACTGAAGAAGAGCAACCCAGCCGATAACCAGGATAAATGCGATAGCGACCGGAAGATACACGGATTTTGTTTCTTCGAACAGTTTACCTCCGCCTTTTTTGAAAAAGCTTAAAACAAAAAGGATCAACGCAAGAATACCCAGGATATAGATGATTACCCGGGGGAAAAGGGCACCGAAAGGAGAAAAATGTTTCGATTCGAAGAGAAAATAAGCTGAGATACCCAGTAAAATAAGTGCAGCAATCCTGTCCGCAGTTTTCATCGTTTTCGCATCCTTCTTCCGCCGGGTTTTCGTGCGATCAGGGGCCAGGCAATAGAGAATACTGTAAGAATGATGAGGATCAGTGAAAGAGGACGGGTAAAAAAGATCTGCCAGGCCGATCCGGCGGCTCTTCCCATGAGAATAGCCTGAACAAGTCCCTGCTCGCAAATCCGGCCCAGGATCAGACCCAGAACAATGGGTCCCGGACTGAACCCGGCTTTTCTGCCGATGTAACCCACTACACCGAAGGCGAGCATTACATATACGTCGAACATATTCTTGCTGATGGCATAGGAACCAATAATAGAGAGGAAGATCACAAACGGAGCCAGCACAGAGACAGGAATACTGGTTATCATCCGGGAAATCATCTTTCCGCTGTAGATTCCCATGGGCAGCATCAGAATATTTGCTATAACCAGGGAGAAGATGAAGGTATAGGTGATATCCCCGTAAGTGGTAAAAAGCTCAATCCCAGGCCGCATACCCTGAAGCAGCAGTGCTCCCAGCAGCACCGCTGCAGGAGGAGCGCCGGGAATGCCAAGGGTCAGAAGCGGGATAAGGGAACCGGAAACTTCCGCATTGTTTGAAGCTTCCGCAGCAGTTACCCCGTCGGGATTCCCTTCCCCGAAGGTACCGGGAACTTTGGAAGCCCGCACCGCTTCGTTATACGAGACAAGGGCTGCGATGTTCCCCCCTGCACCGGGAATAATTCCAACCACGGTGCCGATAACAGCGGAACGGAGGAGCAGGAACGGCCTCCTTAAGAGCCTGGCTACTACACGGGTAATAATCTTACGCTGCCGCTTGTAGGGAATGACATGATAGTGGGTGTCCTTCTTTTCGATCATGGAGAGCACTTCGGGTATACAAAAAAAACCGATCAGTGCCGGGATAAGGGCGATGCCGTTTTGTAAACTCACCGTACCGAAGCTGAACCTGACGCTGCCTTCGATGGGAGCGATACCGATGGTACTCAGAAGAAGACCGAAAGCTCCGCCGATCAATCCTTTCACCATCGATTTCGAGGATAACGTTGCGATAATGGTGAGCCCAAAAGCTGTAAGCCAGAAAAACTCAGGAGGGCCGAATTTGAGTGATGCCTTGGAAAGGGGCGGTGAGAGAAATATCAGGAAGAGTACGCCGATGAGGCCTCCGATTACCGAGGAAATCGTGGCGGTGATAATGGCCCGGTAGGATTCCCCTCTTTTCGCCATGGGATAACCGTCAAAGGTTGTGGCGATGGCAGAGGGAGTGCCCGGGGTATTGATCAGTATTGCTGAAAAAGAGCCGCCGAAAATTGCACCGCAGTAAATCCCTCCCATAAGGACCAGCCCATGGATGGGCAGCATGGTAAAGGTAAAGGGTACCAGGAGGGCTATCGCCATGGTTGCCGTAAGCCCCGGGAGTGCTCCTACCAGGATCCCGGCTCCTACCCCGAGGGCAGTAAGAAGGAGATTGTCCGGGCGGAATACATTGACGATCGAAGGGAGAACAGCAGGGTTCATAGCAACTCACCAGTACGGGTAGGAGGTTCGTAACAACACCTCCCCCGGAAATTATTGTCAGTTTAAGGTTTATATTTCACCGAGTTCTTTCAGCGTTGCAATTATCCCGGTTTTGGTCTCTGCAATGTACTTCCGAAACTCTTCTGATTTCAGACTCTGGACGAGAAAACCCAGCTCTTCCATCTTGTTGACAAACGTCGGCAGACTGCATACTTCGTCAAAAGCTTTTTCCAGAGTCTTTATCACTGCATCGGGAGTACCGGGAGGTACGCATACGCCGCGGTCGATACCGGCCAGCATATCCACCCCTTTCTCCTTGAAGGTGGGTGCATCCGGCAGGGCTTTGAACCGCTTTTCCGTGCCTATACCCAGTATGATGATATTGTCTTTATGAGTCACCAGGTCATTGGAATTTGCAAACAGGGCCTCCGTGTGGCCGCCTAGGAAATTTGCCACCGAAGGGGCTGCACCTGTGGATGGAATATAGGTGAATTCGGCACCGGTCAGTTTCTGCAGCTGGAGAAGCGCCAAGTGGTGCCCCGTATGAGTACCGGATCCTCCGACGGTCACTTCCCCGGGATGCTCTTTTGCGTAGGAAATAAGCTGATCCAGGGTCTTGAACCGGCCGTCTTTCAGCACTGCTAATCCAATAGGAGTGGTCTGGAACATGTATACGGGAATGAGCTCTTCTGTTTCATATCCTGCGTTGTCCCGGACGAGAGGTTGAATAATGATGTGGGGAATGTTGTTCCCGGCAATAGTGTAGCCGTCCGGTTTTTCTTTGACCATGGAAGCCCAGGTTACCGCTCCTCCTGCACCGGGCATGTGCTTGATGATGATGTTCTGGCCGAGAACTTTCTGGAGGTCCTCTTTCTGGAACTGTGCGGTGATGTCCGACTGCCCGCCAGGATTAAAGGGGATGATATACGTTATCGCCTTGCTTGGATATGCTGCGTTTTCCTGCTCTCCTTCGGCTGAAACAAGGGAGGCGGTCAGGCAGAACAGGGATACAAGGGTGAATATAACGATTGATTTTTTCATTTTTAACTCCTCGTGGGTTTTGGATTTCAATATCTTAATAGAAAACATAAGGCATGTAAAGAAAATTACGGTATCCCGGAAGATGGGGATAACACCTTTTTTTCCTGACAGGGTGGGAGTAGCGGTTATATCCGTTTATACGTTGTGCCGAATATCTCCGGATTCACGATGTGCCTGGGCCGGCCCCCGTTTAAAACGGTGACCAGTTCATCCATGCCCAGCACCTTGTTGGCTTCAAAGCTCTCCTCGGAATACCAGGCGATGTGGGGCGTCACCAGTGCAGAAGGAACGGATAAGAGGGGATTATCAGGTGCTAACGGTTCTTTCTCCAGTACGTCGATCCCTGCTCCTGCTATCATTCCGTCTGTAAGGGCTTCAACGAGTGCTCCCTGGTCTATAATGCTTCCCCTGGCGGTGTTGATGATGATGCTCCCGGTTTTCATCCGTAAAAACTGCTTTTTCCCGAACATGTGCCGGGTTTCCGGGGTTAAAGGTGCATTAATGGTTATGTAATCTGATAGTTCCAGAAGATCTTTGAGCTCGTATACCCGCTTTACATCCAGCAGTTCGAAAATATCGTCTGCGATATACGGATCGTATGCGGCGATGCGCATGCCGAATCCTTTTGCTTTGGGAACGAGCTGTCTCCCGATTTTTCCGAGTCCTACGATACCTAAGACTTTGTCCCTGTAGTTTGTAATCGGTTTTGTATATTTGTAGTCCCAGTTTCCCCGGGAAACTTCCGGTATGATCACATGAAGCTTTCGGGAGACAGCCAGGATGAGGGTCATGACATGGTTGGCAACGTCATCACTGCAGTAGGTTGGGCTGTTGCTCACGGGAATTCCGGCCTTAGTGGCTGCAGCCAGGTCGACACAGTCATATCCCACGGAAAAGGTCATGATAAGTTCGCACCGTTTCATAGCGCCTATGATATCAGAGGAGATACGCCGGGCGATAACGGCTATGGCGGAGGTATCTTCAGCTGCTTTCCGAAACTCCCGGTCATCCATGCCCAGGGTGGAGACTACCTCTGCATCTGCTTCCCGTGCCCGGGTTCTGAAGTATTCCAGTTCCCCG
This sequence comes from Spirochaetota bacterium, assembly GCA_024274705.1. Classification (GTDB taxonomy): domain Bacteria; phylum Spirochaetota; class Spirochaetia; order SPDA01; family JAJSAL01; genus JAJSAL01. Next base: position 790 of record JAJSAL010000091.1, on the reverse strand, counting down.
AATTTCATGAACAGCCGGTCACCGGCAAATAGTATCTTTTTCATCAAGCTTTCTATGGTCCACGAAGTCCTGCCTGTCCCTTTCTCTACGGAAAAAGCTTCAACGTGTCGTGTAACACTTCCTGCACGGCGGTACTGTCTACAGCGACCCACACTACGGCTCTACCAGAGCGGAAATAGTAATGCTGTTGCCCCTGGCCGGTGACGGCGTACACCCTGCGACCGCCGAAGGTGAACGCCTGGAAATCCCGGAAGATTGGGTGATCAGGGCCGATCTTGGATGTCATAAGGTCGGTCAGGGCTTGAGCCGTTGCATCGTTCTCTGCCCAGCCTACCCACAGGGTTGCTTTGTTCGGGTTTCCTCCGTAGTGAGCGATGTATCCCTGCTCCATTCCCACATCCTTTCCGTGCAAGCGGCTGACCTGGGCCAGCCCTTCATCACCGGTGACCGTCTTTACCAACTGTAATCCACCCAGCACGAGGGGTATGATTGTTTCGTCCATGGCGACAGCCGGCGGTTGATTCTCTTTGCCCCGGAACACCTTTCGGGGGAGACCGGTGCCTACCACGCCTAGTAAGATAACGGCTGAAATCAGGATCAATAAGGATCTCTTCTTCATTATTCAATTATGACATAAATCGGGCAAGGAAGAACAGTACCGGTGCCGGGGTAAATGCTATTGACAAATGAGGTGATCATCAACATCGGCGGTACAACGCTTCGCCGTTCCTGCGGGGAGGGAAAGCCGGCGGGGTTACAATCCCGGGTAGGAAAAGTCTGTAAAAAACCT
>JAJSAL010000090.1 GCA_024274705.1 Spirochaetota bacterium | reverse complement strand
ATACCGGACATCGTGGCCCAGGTGTATGCATTCCTCTTGTGCAGCCTCTGCAATGGCATGGTTGAAGCTGCCCGGTTCGGGATGCGCGAGGATCACCGATATTCTCATGCCTTACTATACCACTGTTTACTAACGACCATCACCCTTTTTCAGCAGTAATCATCGGGTGTACCCGGGTAAAGCAAGTCTCCAGAAACGCTTCCGGTACGAGTGCCTGGTACTTTGTTTTTTTGCTGGAAAAAAACCTGTCCTGTCCATCAATCGACCGGTCTTCTTTATTCGGAGGGATGACCGCAACTCCGAGTCCGTAAAACCGCACGAACTCTTCTGCAGCGGAGACTGCTGTTGCCGTCATCGCTGCGATTTTCGGATAGAGACCTACTTAAATCCGCAGGCGATGCATCTTCTTATCGTAGAGCACCTCTTCCCGGTCGAAATCGAGTCGGATTTTCCACTTTTGCATAGTAGTAGCGCCGATGATAAGTTCTTCCGACAGGTCGCCGATAACGACTATTTCATCGGTAAACCGTCGGGGTGTATCCGTAAAGAAAAAGTCCAAGGTTACCCTATATTTCGCAACAACGATACTATCTTTCTCCGCCGTTTCGAACTCCATTGGTTCCGAAAGCTCTGTCAGCTGTTCCAACTGTTTCGCCAAAGCATAACAAATACACGAGTAGCTTGCGCCGCTGTCAAAGAGAGCGTTGACCTCTTTACGGCCCTTTGATCCCGCCAGGATTACCGGTTTACTGATTAATGACATGATGACCTCCTTGTACCCATTAATACAGGGAAGTCTGTACCGCTGCTTCATGTATTTGATGATAAACCTGGTTTTTATGAAAGTCAATGAAGCTTGATGCTTATGTTTGATCCATAACCATAAAACAGCGGCTATTTTCTGTCGGACAGGTCAGTCTCTGCCTTCAGCCAGCTCATCAACCGGAGAAGGACTGCAGCCCGTTCAGGTTCCAGCTTATCAGCCTTTGTTTTCAGGTCTTCCGCGTAGGTAAAGACAAGTTTTTTATACCGCGGATGCAACAGCTCGCGATAATAGGTAAGCTGTTTAATCGCCGCAATAAACAGGCTGTGAGGATGATAGACCGATCCGTCACTCATCCAGACGTGATAACTGCTGTATAGGATTTCCTGATACAATTTGAGCTGTTTATGGATTTCGATCTGATAATCACGGGATAGCTCGATGAGATTTCCTAAGTGTATATCACCTTCGGACGTAAATACTTTGAGGGCAAACATAATCAACTGATCCAGGACCCGTTCACGGAGGTTCTTCTTGCCGGCCGAACCTGTTTTCAGCTCCAGGTCCGGTATCGGCTGCTGTTTTTCGATAAGCGAGAGAGCCTCTTCATAATCTCTTTTCAGCCTGATGAACTTGACTTCCGACCCACCGTCTGTATCAGGGTGGGCTTCCTTGGACATCACCCGGTAAAGCTGTTTAAGCTTGGTTAGGGTGTGATTGTTTTCTTTTTTTAGCATGGCGAGAAGCTGATTCATACCAGAAGTGAATTACGGCAGGAAATCCACGATTTCATCGTACATCTCCGGCCTGCGGTCACGGAAGAACTGCCAGCCGTCCCGGACCTCCCGGATCATTTCCAGGTCCAGATCCGCGATAACGACTTCGTCCCGGTTGTCACTTCCCTTGACGAGGAACTGCCCCTTGGGATCCACGAAATAGCTGGTACCATAGAACTCGCCGAACTCCCAGGGTTTTTCCACGCCTATCCTGTTGTTTGCCCCGATGAATACCCCGTTTGCCACAGCCTGGGCAGGCTGTTCCAGCTCCCAGAGGTACTGGGATTTACCCTTGGTAGTTGCAGACGGATTGAACAGGATTTCAGCCCCGCTTAAGGCAAGGATCCTGGCGCATTCGGGAAAATGCCGGTCATAACAAATGTAAATTCCTACCTTCGCGTAAGCGGTCCGGAATACCGGGAATCCCAGGGAACCGGGTTTGAAATAAAACTTCTCCCAGAATCCCGGCCAGGTGTGAGGAATGTGGATCTTCTGAAACTTACCGAGATACGATCCGTCGGCATCGATAACCGCAGCCGTATTATAGTACACACCGTCCAGCGTTTTTTCATACACCGGCAGGATGATCACCATCTTGTACTTTTTCGCGTATTCGGAAAAACGCTCGGTCAGCGGCCCGGGCACGGATTCCGCCGTGCCGTACCACTTGATATCCTGTTCCGCACAGAAGTACGGTCCATGGAAAATCTCCTGGAGGCACAGGATCTGCACCCCTTTTTTCCCGGCTTCTTCTACCAGGGGAATGTGTTTCTGAACCATGGCTTCCTTGATTTCTCCCACAGGACCATCCTGTTTCGGAGTGGAAGCCTGTATATGTGCGCATGTTACTATTCTTGACAACGTACTGCTCCTTATTGTATGGATTAAAATCCTTCGAAGGGCTCCCTCTTGATAAACCGTCCCCTTCCTTTTTCACCGACGAAATCCAGCTGATCCTTGTTCCACTGGGCGACTTTTTTACCCCTGGAATAGACCGCTACGGGCATGCCTTTCATCTCGTACCCTTCAAACGGGGTGTAGTCGACATTCATGTGAAGCTTGCTACAGGTGATGGTAAAGTTCTGTTTTGGGTCGAACACGACGATGTCTGCGTCCTTCCCCACGGCTATTTCTCCTTTATTTTTCAAACCGAACATACGCGCCGTACCGGTGGAAAGAACGTCCACCATCTTTTCCAGGGTTATCCGTCCCCGGACAACTCCCTCGGTGTGCAATACCATGAGGAGGGTTTCTATACCCGGGGCTCCGTTGGGAATTTTCTTGTAATCGTCCCTGCCGAACATGTCTTTCTTTCCTTTGAAGTCGAAGGGACAGTGGTCCGTTGCCAGGACCTGCACATCGCCGCCTGCTATACCTTTCCAGAGGGCCTCGTTACTCTCTTTCGTACGGAGAGGCGGAGACATCACGTACTTGGCCCCCTGCCAGTCCGGTTCTTTATAACGGTCTTCTGTCAACAACAGGTACTGGGGACAGGTCTCCGCGTATATGCGGAGCCCTTTCATCCGTGCTTCCTGTATTTTACGCAGTCCTTCCATTGAAGAGAGGTGTACAACATACAGGCTGGAACCGGTAAGCTCCACCATCTTGGCGGCCCGGGCTATGGCCTCTTCCTCTGCCAGGTTGGGCCTGCTCTTTGCGTGATAGATCGGGTCCAGCTTTCCTTCCTTTTCGAACACTTCGTTCATGTGCTGGATGACGTACACGTTTTCCGCGTGCACCTGTACCAGGCCGCCGTACTTTTTTGTGGCTTCCAGCAGCTTGATCATGGTGGCGTCGTCTACCCGGAAGTCGTATACCATGAAGACTTTAAAGGAAGGTGTACCGTAATCCCGGACCGCTTTTTTCACCTCTTCGATGATTTCCGGCCGGGGGTCCATGATCCCGGGATGGAGGGAGAAATCCACCACGGCTTTTCCATCCGCCCAGGATTTTTTTCGTTCCACACACTCTTCCAGGGACTCCCCTTTCTGCTGCAGGTCGAAATCGATAACAGTTGTCACACCTCCGCAGGCAGCCGCGATAGTACCGGTTTCGTAATCATCCTGGGCATGGGTACCCATAAAGGGCATGGCCAGGTGGGTGTGAGGATCGATCGCACCGGGCAGGATATACTTCCCTCCTGCATCCACAACCTCATCAGCCTGCCCGAACAGCTCTGTACCGATGGACTTTATCGTATCTCCGTCAACAAATACGTCAGCCTTGTATGAACCGGTGGACGTAACCACGAGTCCGTTTTTAAACATCACACTCATGACAATCTCCTCTTACAATTACACGTTTGCTTTAAACGGCTTATATTTCAGTTCTTTCTCGAGCCCCGGGTTCATGACCGCCGTTTCCCTGCGGTTCCACCCTTTCGGTTTTTCCTTGTACCTGATCAGACCGTCAACGGGACAGATGAACTGACAGCACATGCAGGAAAGACACTTGTCCTCGATAAGTTCAGGTCTGCGTTCTTCGGCATTCCATTCCAGTGCCTGACCGCCGGCATCCCTGCAGATGATGTAGCACTGGCCGCAGCCGATACATTTGTCCAGATCGTATTCGGCAACACCCTGGCGGTCCAGGTCAAAATGGTCGGTCTCCTGGATATTGTCCAGGGCTTTGCCCACCAGGTCGCTTACCTTACCGATCCCTTTACCCTCCATGAAATCCGAAAGTCCCTCGATCATGTCTTCCACGATCCTGTACCCGTAGTGGATGATACCCGTGGTAACCTGCAAGTTCGAGGCTCCTACGAGAAGATAATCGAGAGCATCGATCCAGGTTTCGATGCCGCCCATGGCGGAGAGGGGAATCCCCAAATCATCACATTTTGCCATATCCGCGATAAACCGCATGGCAATAGGCTTACACGCCGGACCGGAGTAGCCGCTCCTTGCGCCGATACCGAAGATATTCGGTTTCGGTACAAAATCGTCATGGCCGATCTCGGAAATAGCACGGAAGGTATTCACCGCTGATATTGCGTCTGCTCCGCCCTTTTTTGCGAAGATAGCCGGCTCGGTCATGTCGGTGATGTTCGGTGTCATCTTTGCGATAACCGGAATCTGTACCACCTTTTTTACCACTTCCGTGAACTGCTCCAGCAGGTGGAACGCCTGGCCTACCTTGTGGCCGGACCCTTCCACTGTCATGTGGGGACAGGAAAAGTTGAGTTCCAGCATATCCGCCCCATTGTATTCAGCAGCCTTTGCCAGGAATTCCCACTCTTCCACGGAAAATCCCATGATGCTGGCAATGATGACGTGGTCCGGGTAATGCTTTTTCAGATAGAGCATATCGAGAAGATTATCCTTGAGGGGCCGGTCGGATATCTGCTCGACATTCTGCAGGCCCACCAGCTTCTTGTCGTTATAATGATACGGATTCATCCTTGGTGAAGGGTGGATGATGGGAATCCTGTCGGAATTGAGGGTCTTGAAAGCGACTCCCCCCCATCCCATTTCGAACGCCTGGGCGACCATCTCCGCACTGTTCGATACAGGCGATGATGAAAGACAGAATGGATTTTTAAACGTTACTCCGCAGAAATCTATAGAAAGATCAGGTTTACTCATCTATCTATCCTCCTTCTCAAGGTACTCTGCAATGGCGGCCGCCGCAACTTTACCGTCCTGAACCGCCTCCACAACCAGGGCCGGACCGCGAACGATATCCCCGCCTGCGAATATACCTTTTACGTTTGTTGCCCCGGTTTCACCGTCGACGACAATCAGGTCCTTTGCATCGGTATTCACATTCGGATACCACCCCGGGGATCCTGCTTCGGCCTTATTGCCTATAGCTTCAACAACAATATCAGCTTCCAATTCCCATTCGGAACCGGAAACCTCCTCCGGCCGCCGCCTCCCTGATGGGTCGGGTTCT
>JAJSAL010000089.1 GCA_024274705.1 Spirochaetota bacterium | reverse complement strand
CCGCCAGCGTTCGTTCTGAGCCAGGATCAAACTCTCCATCATATTCTAAGCCCCCCGAAGGGAGCTCTTCTCTTCTATTTCTTTCCCCATCTTTCTTTGACCCGCTTCTCTTCCTTCCCTATTATCTTTAAAAGAACATATTAAAAAGACCCGTCCCTTTCGAACGAGTCGAGATGGTATATATACTGAAACAGACCAGAAATGTCAACAACTCTTTAAGATTTCGTTACATTTTTATCATATTTTCTCAACAGCTCTTCTTTTGCAGCAATTCTCTTTGTAATATCCTCCACACCTTCAAGGAATTTCTTTATTGCAGGTGTTTTCCGGGATACTGTCGAATGTCCGCTTCCAACGAGCAGTGAGTAGACCTCTTTACCTAAAAGCTGGTAACCTTGCTCTTCCTGTTTCCTAAGCTGACTGATTTCATACTTAAGTACACCGATATCACTTAAATCCTTTGCTTTATCTTTTGCCCTGCCGAGCAGTTCTTTTGAAGCTTCTAACCCCTGATTAACCGTTTTCTGCACCTTTTCTTTGAAATCCATCATCTCCCCCCTTAACCTACATAAAAAATACGAAAGAGTGGCGGATATAGCAAGAATTTTTTCCGAGTCCGAATAATCCTGAAGACACAAAGTTGGTTCTTCGTTATACTGCCATGGTAATTCAATGATGGGAGATACAGACTTTATTCGGTGCAGGAACTGCGGTATTCTCTTCTCTTCAGAGCATGCGGTTGCCGATGCGTTCTGCAGCACCGAGTGCACGGTACGGTATATTAAATGCATCGTGTGCGGGAGGTACTTTCAAAAAACAGAGAAAGACCAATCGCCGTTTTGGTCCTTAGACTGTGCTGCGGAGTCTGATGTTGAAATAGAAATAGAAGGAACAAATCTTTTTTTTGGAGAACCCCCATGAATTTTGTATTTCTTGGATCGCCGGGAGCTGGAAAAGGAACTGTAGCAAAAAAGATTTCTAAAGTATTTGCAATCCCCCACATCTCTACTGGTGATCTGTTTCGGTCGGAAATCAATAGCGGCACAGACATAGGGAAAAGAGTAGAGGATATTCTGACCCGCGGTGCTCTCGCGCCGGATGACGTAACCATCGAAATTGTAAAAAACCGCCTTCAAAAACCGGATACTGAAAAGGGTTTTATCATGGATGGATTTCCCCGTACGATCCTCCAGGCGGAAAAGCTTTTCAACATCACCCGGTTGAACGGGGTACTCAATTTCGAGATTTGCGAAGATGAGGTAGTGCACCGTTTATCCGGCCGCCGAACCTGCAGGGACTGCGGGAACATCCATCATATAGAGTATCTGCCGCCTAAACAGGATGGGATTTGTGATGTATGCGGCGGAGAGCTTTACACACGGGAGGACGATAAACCCGAATCAATTCAGAAACGGCTCCAGGTATATAAAGCACAGACTGAACCGCTTATCGCATTATACAGAGAAAAAAAACTGCTTTACAATATAGACGCTTCGGCTGTACCGGAGGAAGTCTTTCGCCAGGCTAAAGACCTCCTCCTCTCCCTCTAAGGGCTTCTTCACTATCATCCCCGGCCTGTACCTGCGGGAACCCCTTTTCATCGAGAAATGCCAGCACCCGGTCGGCATCCACCAGATCAGGATCAGCCATCAATGCCTGAATCGATGCGTTTTCCGTAAATCCGGCGAGGATCGCCTGATCAAGTGATTTTATGCCATTCTCACTATCTCCGATAGCAGTGAGAAGGATATATGCTTTTCGAAAATGGGCTTGCGGTATTTTAGGATCCAGCTTTATCACTGCTTCGTATGAATCGAGGGCTTTACTGAAAAATTTCTCCTCTTCGTATGCCTTTGCCAGGATCATAAGGGCTTCACTATCCTGAGCCTGTTTTTTTGTATACTCTTCCAGAAAACGGATACCCCGATCGTTATCCCCGAGTTCTATTTCAAGAGTGCCCAGGTTATAGAGAACATTCTCATCTTCAGGATTGATACGGTAGAGTGATGTAAACACTTCTACGGCTTTTTGCCGGTTCTGCTCCTCCCAGTAGAGCATACCGGAGTTATAAAGTGCGTTTTCATCATACTGCGAACGCTGAAGAACCTGTCCGTATATCTCGAGAGCTTTTCCTGTTTCTCCAGACAATGTATATGCATACGCAAGGGTATTCAAAATAACACTATTATCCCCGTCCTGTTCCAATTCCTGATACAGTACATCGATACCCTTTTCCACCTCTCCCGAAAGGAGATATACCCTTGCAAGATTGTAGCTGGCCCGGGCGAAACTCTCTTCGAGCTCGATAGCACGGGTGTATGCTTTAACTGCTTCGTTATACTTCTCCAGTTCGAAGTAGGCATTCCCCAAATTGAAGTATACCTCTGCAGTTTCCTGGATGGAGACACCGGTTGTACATCCGGCAATCAACAGGCAGCAGAGAAGCAGATAATAAGATTTAAACCAGTGCTGTGTACTCATCGGACAGCTAATACGGTTTCTTCTATCTTCCTGACCTGAGATCTATAAAGAGCTGTAATCGATGCACCATAATCAGCTATAAGCTGAATGATGTTTCTCGGCATATCATCTGCATCGCGTCCGTTCAACCTGTCCCCTGCATCACCCAAACCCGGCAGGATGTATGCCTTATCGTTCAATACAGGATCCATCCAGAGAGTGTATACCGTTGCATGTTCCAGGGCGCGGATAATGCGCAACGTACCCTTGAGAGCGGAAATGACATTGAAGAACTGTATAGACTTGGGTTTAACTCCCTGATTGTTGAGATAGTTCACGATGGTGACGAGAGATCCGCCGGTGGCATTCATTGGATCGGCGAAAATGAGGTCCTTTCCATCGAGCATTTCCAGATCAAAATAGGATTTATCCAGATCCAGTATATACTCCATGTTATATTCTTTCTTACTGTCATCCCTGCTTATCTTGAACAGCGCGAAAGGCGGCACATACCCATTTGAAGAATATTCCTGTATTTCCTTTGACATAATCATTGACGGCAACAATGCTCCCCGGAGCATAACACACATCACGCTGTTTTCTATCTGATCATCTACATCCGGAATTTTATGGATTGCATAATTCTGAACTGGAATGTTAACCGGTGTTTTTACCACTAAATAGTTTTTTTTGTCGGTATTTGCACCGTCCACTGCAAGGTTGAACAGAAGCTCATACGCGCGCTGAATGTAGTATACGAACTCCTGCTGCTGTGTTCTGGTGCTTCGTAGTTTTGCGATCAGTCTGGATGCCTCACCATGGATTTCCCTAGGTGTTTCGAAGGAATACACATGAATCCCGGGCTCTTCAGCAGTTATTTCCTGCATCCTGTCACCCAAGTTATTGTAGATATCGATAAGGGCATTCTTATCTTCCTCGGATCCGGATAGTTTGTCGAATAAAGGTGCCGCTTTCGCATACATATCGTCCATTTCTGAGATGTGTTTTTTATCTCGATCTGTGAGAAACCCGTCCAGATCCCGTGCTTTTAAGATAATCCTGCTCATTCCCCCCTCCTTCTTGTTTGCCCTTTTATTTTTTGACTGTAAAAAAATCTGTCGGTTTATACAAGTGAGTATCAGGCCTAAAAAAAGCCGAAGAAAATCCTTCGATTTTCTTCGGCCTAACGTACATATACATCCTTCCGATTAGAACCAGTACCGGGCACCGATCCCGGTCATAATACCGCCGGTAAGTCCTGCTCCGCCCCCTCCTGTTGATATTCCAACTCCGATTGCCGGAGCTACTTCAAGAAACAATTCAAGAGGTTCTATTGGAAATACCTGGAGCCCGATGGGAAGCCTTGCAGCCAAACCGATTGACGCGTCACCGCCTAATGCGATGCTTGCGACGAACCCTGGTCCCAGATACCAAAAAAATATGTTTTCAGCCAGCTCCTTGTTTATAAGCCACCAGTCACCTATCAGGCCGATTTTAAAATACCCGCTTCCGGCCCATAAGGTCAGGTCGAAAACAGGCGGGAATTTAGGCAGTTTGAAACTCAAAGCGATATCGTTTCCTAATCCGCCCCAGTTCACAAAATTAAAATCACCGATCCATGCGATGCCGATAGCGGTATCTGCTGCGAAACTAGTGAACCCAACCACCAGCAGCAGCGCGATTACCATAAGTATGATCTTTTTCATATGCTTTGCTCCCATTAAAAGAGTATTTAGTGACACTATATCTACAGTACAGCAAAAGTCAAGGCAGAATAAAAAACCGGTAAGCTTAGGAAAGCTACCGGTTTATCATCATCTCCTAGGGGAGTCGCCTTCCAGTCGACAACCTCCTGTTGCCTCCTTCCAGGCCGCCGCGCTCGCTGGCGCAGGACCTCCTGTCCTGCTTCCGCCGCTCATCGCGGCGCGCTCGCTTGTTTCGACTCCCGAATCGGGTAGGAGGCAGGCTCACACCTGCCGTCCTCCCACACCACCGGGCATACGGTTCCGTACCACGGCGGTTCGTAATCCATCGCGATACGTCAACAAACTGTCGACGAACGAGTACATACCAAGAGTATCAAAGTAT
>JAJSAL010000088.1 GCA_024274705.1 Spirochaetota bacterium | reverse complement strand
GTGTGGCGGTACCCCCACGGGTACGCCAGTAATCCGACTTTCAGCGTTTCGATACAAAATGTAGTGCCAAGAGAGAAATTCGTATTTCTAAGTGCTTATCTGATAACTATTTACGAATTTGCACTGTAGAAGATGGGTTAAGCTTAGGAATACCTTTTTCCTAACCAGAGGATGATACAGTACCCGATATGGCATACTTGTTCCCAAACATCGTCATGCGATAAAGACTGGGTTATAATCCTTATCACTCTTCGAAAGTGAAAAACGCCCCTTCTTGTGATACAAATCCAAACGGGTTGTTTCTGTATACTAAAACCTTTTGGGAATCGAAGAGATATGGGGATCGTTCGAAGGCAGAGATGAAATGGTTGATAGCAGGTGATGCACCGGGATCTTAGGTATCCTGCCTGTCCGTTACAAGAGAGGATTCGTTTATCCGGTTGTACTCTTCCATGGTATTGATGTTGATAAAGGAAAGCCCTTCGGGATCGATAGAACGGATACGTGATTCCGGGATAAAGGAAATAGTGATAAACGGATAGAAGGAGATGATTTTCCGCCGTTCATATTGTCTGAATATGTAAGGGATACATGTTTTTCGATAAACTGCGAAAAGAGGTTCGATAAAACCGTTCCACTTTGGAACAACTGCGTCAAAGGAGTCGATATGACGGATCAGGTACTCTGCGAGCCCGGAACAAAAGAAGGGGGAATCGACTGTAGTGATAAAATTGATCTCATCGGTACTTGCTTTTAAACCGGTGTATAGTCCCATAAGGGGTCCATATCCGGGCTTTTCATCATGGACGATCCGTGCGGAGATACCGGGATAATCAGTTCCCTGTGCAGAAACTATAATGATATTTCTGCATACACTGCCAAGGAGGTGTGATTTTCTTTGGATGAAGGTCTTCCCGTTAAGAGTAAGGAGGGCTTTATCCTTCCTTCCCATCCTCGTGCCGGAACCCCCTGCCAGAATGATCCCGGTCATATGTTCAATACTATTTTTTCGGCAGTGCTCTCAAAATGTTCAGGTTCCGCGAATATCTGAACTTTCTGTTTTACCGACAGTGCGGATTTCTTGAACTTGCTGTTTTTGGAGAGAATCATGACCGATACATCCGGTTCGAGGATCAAGAGAGCGTGATTGCCCTCGAAGATGACACCGGGAAACGAGGATAGCCGTTCTTTCACTTTTGTGATCGCTTCCGACAGGGCCTCCGGCCGTGCCTTGATCCAGAACACCTTCGCCGCACCCGCTTTAAGGTACCGCCAGGTATCGGTATCCGGGGTATCGATAATACTGTTGTCCTCTTCGATAATGTACGGCTGGTCCAGAGAGTTGCAGATACCGCAGGTGTCCTCGTGTCCCCTGGGGCATTTCCCATCTTTGTGGGGAATACAGGCAGTCACCTTACAGGCCGCCCATCCTTGAAGGAGGGGAAGAAGATTCTCCACAAGGGTTGTTTTCCCGAGTTTGCTGTATGCCGCCGTAACACAGATGATTTTCATGGTTTCTGTTCGTGTGATAATAATAGATGAAATTGATGACAAAGTCCATTATCGTGTTTTTACTTGTGAATACTCCATAAGGGGGCTATACTTTTAGTAAAGTAACGGACATTTCAGGAGTATGGAACATCGATTTTACTGGTGAAGACAGACGAGCCGTTGCCTCACGATTCACACTGATTTCTTCTATCATCTGCATTATCACACTATTGGTGCTCATTATATTGGTGTCCATGCAGCTCCTGGGGTTCGGCAGGCGTTACTCTGTTTTCTGGATCCTTCTTCTGGATGTCATTCTCTATCCGGTGTTCCTCATTTATATCCGTAATGAGCGTTTCCAGGTTGCAATAATATACATTTGGTTTATCGTCTTTTTCCTGCAGCTGGGATACTTTGTGTATATCCAGCAGGGAATCTTCAACCACGTGGAACTGGGATTCGCCTTCTGTCTTTTTGTTTCCGGTTTTCTTCTGCGGCCGAAGCATGTCATCGTACTTACCGTAATAGGCTGCATGAGTTATGTGGTCCCGGTCCTCCTGGTCCACATAGTCATACCGGTTATTCAAAACTATTGCAGTTCTGAGATATTGGTGCCTGTCCGGGGCGGAGTATTCTCTGTCGCCAGTACAACTATAATCACCCTCCTGACTATTGGAATCATGGTTTCCCGGATTATGAAAAAATTCGAGGAGTGGAATAAAGAGATAGTAAAAGACAGAAACCAATTGATGGATGCCCAAAGAAGAGCGCAAATCGGTAACTGGGAGTATGATGTTGTACCTGAAGTTTTTTCAGCCTCACAGGAGTTCAGAAGGATCTTCGATATCGATGAAGACGAAGGTTCTCTGAACATTGATGAGATTATCGATACCACAGTGGTTCCGGAACAGAGAAACCAGGCTAAACATTTCTTCAAAGGGATCCGGCGGTTGAATGATAAAGGGCGTCTCGAATTTCGGTTATCCATACCCCGTAAACGTGGACGGGTTGTCTGGGCTGAAGCCACCTATACATTCGATGAAGCGAAGAACTGTACCCGGTCCTACGGGATCGTTCAAAACATTACCCGGCGGAAGATCATGGAAGAGAAGCTCCTCAAGCTGGCCCATTATGACGAACTCACAGGGTTGGCCAATCGCGTTCTTTTCTATGACAGGGTCCGCCAGGCCCTGAATATGGCGAAAAGGGAAAGGTGGAAATGCGCGCTTATGTATCTCGATCTTGACGGCTTTAAAGAAGTGAACGATAATTACGGACACGACACGGGAGACAAACTGCTCAAGGCCCTGGCACAACGGATCGCCAACGCCCTGCGGAGTTCCGATACAGTAGCCCGTATGGGGGGCGATGAGTTCGCCGTGATCCTTCCTGATATAAATCACCAGGAAGACTGCAGAATTGCTGCTTCGAAAATACTAAAAGCTCTTTCAGATGAAGTTGTTCTGAACGGCGATGTGTTTACCATAGGGGCGAGCATCGGTATCTCTTTCTATCCTGAGGATTCGGACAACATCGAAGATCTTATTAAAAAAGCGGATATTGCAATGTACAGGGCAAAACAGGATGGGAAAAATACCTACCGGATATTTTCCGATGACTGATGCCTTAGCATTCAGCCGGGCGTTACCCCCTACACTTTCTCCACTTTCACAGCGCACACTTTAAACTCCGGTATTTTTGCGACAGGGTCCAGGGCTGCGATGGTGAGCCTGTTCGCAGCATGTTCCCTGAAGTGGAACGCCATGAATACGGTACCGCTTCCCACCATGTCCGTCACATTTGCAGGTACTTCGATAAGGCCCCGCCGGGAACTTACCGCAACCATATCGCCCTGGGTAATGCCGAGATCCCGTGCGTTGGCCGGGTGGATTTCCAGGGCGCCGTGAGGAACGAGATCGTTCAGGACTTCACATCTCCTGGTCATCGTTCCCGTGTGCCAGTGCTGGAGCATCCTTCCTGTTGTCAGGATAAAGGGATACTCTTCGTCGGGCATCTCTTTAGGCGGCAGGAATTCGACCTTGTGGAACTTGCCTTTCCCCCGGGTGAACTGTTCCTTATGGAGGAACGTAGTCCCTTTATGATCCGTTTCCGGGCAGGGCCACTGGAGACCTGTCTGTTCTATCCTCGGGTACAGGATACCGCCATAGATGGGTGTAAGTTCGGAAATTTCTTCCTGGATACGCTCCGGGCTGTCATATTTCATCACATAGCCCATCCGCTCCGCAACGTCACAGATGATTTTCCAGTCCTCCCTGGCCTGGCCCGGCTGCTCGAGAGCTTTACGCACCCTCTGTACTCTCCGTTCCGTATTGGTGAAGGTGCCCTCCTTCTCTGCAAAGCTGCATGCCGGAAGTACTACATCGGCCAGCAGGGCTGTTTCGCTCAAAAAGATGTCCTGTACCACCAGGAACTCCAGGTTCTTAAGCCCTTCTTCCACATGAGCTATGTCGGGATCACTCAACATGGGATTCTCCCCCATGATGTATATCCCTTTTACCAATCCGTCAGCGGCACCGTTTATAATCTCCACCACTGTAAGACCCGGTTTGTTCGACAATTTCGCATCCCAGGCTTTTTCGAATTTTTCATGTACAGCCGGGTCATCGACTTTCTGGTACCCGTTGTATACATTCGGTAAGGCCCCCAGGTCACAGGCTCCCTGCACGTTGTTCTGTCCCCGTAATGGATTTACCCCGGAACATTCTTTTCCCACGTTGCCGGTCATCATGGCCAGATTAGCCAGGGAAAGGACGTTGTCCGTCCCTGTGGTGTGCTGGGTAATGCCCATGGAATACACGATGGATGCCGATTCGGCCGAGGCGTACATCCTGGCTGCCGTCCGGATGTCTTCGGCGGGTACACCGGTGATGCCTTCGGCAAATTCGGGAGTATTCTGTTTGATGGTGTCGATAATATCATCGAATCCTTCTGTCCGTTCCCGGATATATGAAACATCATGGAGTTTCTCCTCGATGATGACGTTCATCATGGCGTTGATCAGGGCTACATCCGATCCGGACCGCTGCTGCAGATGGATATCCGCAATATCCGTCAGGGAAATCTGTCTCGGGTCTGCAACAATCAGTTTCGTTCTCCCTGACGCCACGGCCTGGCGTATCAGTATTCCGATAACAGGATGGCATTCGGTAGTGTTGGAACCAATGACAAATACAACAGGCGCCCTTCCCAGCTCCTCGATACTGTTGGTCATAGCTCCGCTGCCGAAAGCCCGGGCCAGTCCTGCAACAGTGCTGGCATGACAGAGCCTTGCGCAGTGATCCACGTTGTTGGTACCAATGACAGCCCGGATGAATTTCTGCATGATGTAATTGTCTTCGTTGGTAGTCCTGGCGGAACTCAAGCCTGCGACGGTGTCCGGCCCGTAGGTGTCTTTTAGTTCAGTAAGCTTTTTTGCTGTCAGGTCCAGGGCTTCTTCCCAGGTCGCCTCACGGAACGATCCGTTTTCCCTGATCAGGGGGGTTGTAATCCGGTCCTTACTCTGGATAAAATCCATGCCGTATTTCCCTTTTACACAGGTGTTTCCGGCATTAGGGATAATCCCGGTTTCGCTGGTTACACGGACGAACCGGCCGTTTTTCCTGTTCACATTGATGTCCAGCTGACATCCCACACCGCAATAGGTGCATGTAGTCCGTGTCCTGATAAGGTCCTTTGCCCGCCCCTTCCCCCGGGCGGCTTTGTCGTAGAGGGCACCCGTCGGGCAGGTGCTTACACACAGACCGCAGGTCTCGCATACCGATTCTTTCAGGGGCACGTCGAATCCGGTTGTGACTAAAACTTCCCCGCTTCTGTTCCGTAAGGTAAGAGCTTCTATCCCCTGCACTTCCCTGCAGATCTTTACACATCTCTGGCACCGGATACATTTTGTCGGGTCGTATTGGATCGCTTTGTCCCGGCTGGTGTAGTTGAAACTCGATACTTTAAGATCGAGATAGGGATACTGCTTTTCATTGATCTGGTACCGATAGGCGTAATCTTGTAGAAGGCAGTCCCCGTCAACATCGCATGTTGTACAGGCCAGGCGGTGCTCACTCATAAGGAGTTCCAGGGTCGCTTTGCGGAGGGCTGTAATTTCATCGGTTTCGGTGTAGATGACCATACCGTCTTCACCAATCCGGGTACAGGACGTCTGCAGTCCCCTTTGCCCTTCTATTTCCACCAGGCACAGTCTGCACGCACCGGTAGGTGTCATTCTTTTATCGTAGCAGAGATTAGGGATATCGATACTGTTTTCAGCCGCGATATTGAGGATCGTTTCTCCTTCTTCGGCCGTAATATCTCTGTCGTCTATCGTTAATGTTATCTGGCCCATACCTGTTCCTCTCTCATGTATGTTACGTTATGCGATTTCAACGGCATCGAAGGGACACACGTCTTTGCATTGACCGCATTTGATACAGATGACCGGATCGATCACATGGGGCACGTTCTTTTCACCGGTTATCGCATCCACAGGGCACACTTTTTTGCATTTACCGCAGGCTTTGCAGGCCTCTTCGATGATTCTGTACGTGATCAGCTCCTTGCACACCCCCGCAGGACACCGTTTTTCATTGATGTGAGCCTCGTATTCGTCCTTGAAGTACTTGATCGTCGTCAGCACCGGGTTCGGTGCGGTCTGACCGAGCCCGCAGAGAGAGCCGGTTTTAACGACCTTCGCAAGCTTTTCCAGTTTTAATAAATCGCCGGGCTCCCCCTCTCCGTTACTGATCTTCTGTAAGATGTCCACCATGTGCCGGGTTCCCACCCTGCAGGGGACACATTTACCGCAGGATTCCTTCTGTGTAAAATCGAGAAAAAACCTGGCCACATCGATCATACAGGTGTTGTCGTCCATAACGATAAGCCCGCCGGAACCGACAATAGCCCCGATCTTTTTTACCGATTCATAGTCAATGGGAAGGTCGAGAAATTCCGCGGGAACGCATCCTCCGGAAGGCCCCCCCATCTGAGCCGCTTTGAATTTTCTTCCATCGGGAACACCCCCGCCTACACCGAATACGATTTCCCTTAAGGTAACGCCCATGGGCACTTCCACGAGTCCTGTATCGTTCACCTTACCTGCCAGGGCGAATATTTTTGTTCCTTTACTCGTTTCCGTCCCGGTGTCGGAAAACCATTTTTTCCCCTTGTTGATGATGAGAGGAATGTTTGCCAGGGTTTCCACGTTGTTGATATTTGTCGGCTTTCCCATAAACCCCTTAACCGCGGGAAAGGGAGGTCTCGGTCTGGGCATACCCCTCTCCCCTTCCAGGGAAGCGATAAGAGCCGTTTCTTCACCGCATACAAAAGCACCTGCACCCATACGCACATCGATGTCGAAGCTGAAATCCGTTCCCAGGATATTATTCCCGAGCAGCCCCCACTGCCTGGCCTGGGCAATAGCCCTGGTTATATGATCAACTGCTATGGGATACTCCGCCCGGACATAGATAAATCCCCCTGACGCACCTATTGCATAGGCTGCAATGATCATCCCTTCTATTACCTGGTGAGGGGTTCCCTCCAACAGGGCCCTGTCCATGAACGCACCTGGGTCCCCCTCGTCGGCGTTACACACAAGATATTTTTCATCGCCTTGTGCCTGCCTGCAGAAATTCCACTTCATACCGGTGGAAAACCCTGCACCTCCTCTGCCCTGGAGCCCTGCATCCAGTACTTCCTGGATCACTTCCCCGGGCTTCATGCCGGTGATGGCTATAGCCGCAGCTTCGTATCCGCCAACGGCTATAGCGGAATCGATCTTCCGCGGATCCACCCGGCCGCAGTATTTAAGCACTTCTTTCTTCTGATGTTTATAAAACGGGACATCATCCAACACGGGTGTTACCTGTCCATTGGAACCGGAACAGAGGCGCTCTACCGGTTTTCCCTGTTTCAGGGTTATTTCGATGATGTCTTCTACATCCGCAGGCGTTACGCCTCCGTAGATATAGTGTTCCGGCTCGATCAGGATCACCGGGGCACGGGAACACTGTCCGTGGCATCCTGTATCTACGATTTCCACTTCACCGGACAGGCCGGCCTCTTTGATTTTTGAGCGGAATGCTTTGCCCACTGCTTCGGCGCCGAGGGCCCTGCACCCGGTCATACAGATCAAAACACGCCTGGAATAAATGCTTTCTTTCGCTATCCGCTCTTTGATTTTATTCAAGTCGTTTAAGCTGGATATAGTAGGATTGGTCATATGATCGTCCTTACGAATAGTTTTTCAGGATCTGCGGGATCTTATCAGGTGTAAGCTGACCGTAATAATCGTTATTCACCATGATCACCGGCGCCAGAAAACAGGTCCCCAGACAGGCGACAGGCTCGAATGTAAATTTCATATCCTTTGTGGTCTCACCGGGAGCAACATCCAGTTCGTCCATGACCCTTTCCGCGATCCGGGGGCTCCCTTTAACATGGCAGGCCGTCCCTTCGCAGCAACGAATGGTGTGTTTCCCGTGAGGTTCGGTGTAGAACTGGGAGTAGAAGGTGATGACCCCGTGCATCCTGCTGGAAGGGATGCCGGTTTTGTTACTTACCCACTGGAGCACCGGAACAGGAAGATATCCGTAGGCATCCTGCAGTTGCTGCAGAATCGGTATCAGCTTGTCCCGGGTCAGGCGGGGAAATTGCTTTACTATTTCTTCAGCCGGTTTCAGGTCGATATTCTGTCGGGTCTTTTCAGGCATGTACAGGCATCTCCTTTCAACTATTCCGCATTATCTCAAGAACTCCTGGCGTGGTAAAGGCTAAGGCTGTGTCTCAAGATGTGGGTACAGTATAGCAGAGAAGCCGGAATTGTCAAATCTTCTGATGCTAATCTATATGCTGAAAATATAGTTCACTGTGCCGGCCGGGAGTACTTCCTTAAACCGGTGTAACCGTTTATCCTGGTTGAATCATGGATCGAACAGGAATTGTTCTCGCTTTCAGTGCATTCATCTTCTGGGGAATCATGCCGGTATACTGGAAGCAGCTCGACCAGGTGCCTGCCCTTAAGATTCTCTCTCACAGGATTTTCTGGTCCTTCGTCTTTCTTTTCCTATATTTCGTCGTGAGAAAAAGCCTTAACAGCATAACAACCTTGTTCTCAGACCGGAAAAGAACACTCAATATCCTCATCCGCGCACTGCTTATTGGTTCGAACTGGTTTATCTTTGTCTGGGCGATAAACACCGGAAAGGTGGTCGAATCAAGCCTGGGTTATTACATCAGTCCCCTGTTCAGTGTGATTCTCGGTGTCCTGGTCCTGAAAGAACGCCTTACCAGGCTCCAGTACGTGTCCTTTCTCCTGGCTTGTGCCGGTGTTGCTGTTCTCGCCTTCGGATACGGACGGCTTCCCTGGGTGTCCCTGCTCCTTGCAGGGACATTCGGTATGTATGGGCTTCTTAAAAAACTCTCCCCATCGGGCTCCTTTGAAGAGTTGTTTGCAGAGTTACTATTCATCGCTCCTTTAGCCGGCGGGTTTCTCCTGTTCCGGGTTTTCCAAGGCGCAGGTGTAGGAAGCGGTGTCCCTGTTGTGGAATCGGTCCTCCTTGTTGCAGCAGGTGTTGCCACCGCCGCACCGCTGATTCTTTTCGGGTATGCTGCAAAAAGGGTGCCTCTGTCGACCCTCGGATTTATTCAGTATTTGGCTCCAACGTCAATGTTCCTCTTGGGAGTTTTCCTGTTCAAGGAATTATTTTCATGGATTCATTTAGCAGGATTTTTCTGCATTTGGGCGGCCCTCGGTCTTTTTTCTTATTCGGCGGTAAGGGTAAAACACTGACTGGGTTATTAGGCCGATATGTGTATAATCTATAAATGATTATGGCAGAAAATAACCAGTTCGCTATCGGTAAAAAGGTGTTTTTTCTCTATCCCCACAGCGTGATCGAAGAAAAACTCGTGCAGGTTATTATCCGGAACGAATATGAGGTCTACCTGGTGTATGACCATAAGAAGACCTTGAAGCTTCTGAGGAAATATCCCAACTCGATCCTGTTCGTCAACATTGATACCGAGCTCTCCGGGGAAGACTGGGAATCGTATATCCGTTCCATCATCGAACATGAAGATACAAAAGGTGTTCAGATTGGGATCCTGACGTACAACGAAGACAAAGAGCTGGCACGAAAATACTTCATGGACATTGGTGTTCCCTGCGGATTCGTGCGTCTCAAGCTCGGGTTCGAAGAGAGCGCCAGGATCATTCTGAAGACGTTGATAGTGACCGAAGCGAGGGGGCAGCGGAAGCATGTAAGGGCGAAATGTACCGGTCAGGCCAATGTTTCTTTTAATGTTCGATATGGTAAAGAGATCCATAACGGGAGTATTATCGATATCAGTATTGTGGGCATGGCATGTGCTTTTGATTCACCGGTGCAATTCGAACAGGGCACTGCCTTAGACGACATTCAGCTTAAGCTGAAGGGAAAAATTACGAAGGTTTCCGGTACCGTCGCCGGAAGCAGGCGGCAAACAAAACACATTTATGTTATCCTGTTTAATACGAATTTATCCGACGATGCCCGGGGGAAAATCCATTATTTCATTCACCAGTCACTCCAGGATGAGATTCAGAAGATCTTAACTGCTCTTTAACAAGCTGTTGGCCGTGCTACTCCGACTGAAATACTTTCTTCTTCCCCGAGAGCATTCTAATGTGCCGCTTCTCCTCATCTACGATCTGTTGTACCGTATCTTTTGATTTTTCGGGAATTATCTTTAACAGTTCATGGAAGAACAGAAGAGTGTCTTTTTCGAAACTTATGGCAATATCCACTGCTTTTTCCGGGTCTTTTACCGTCTTCGCAAGACTGATTGCTTTTTCTTCACCGATGAAGAACCGGCTGTCCGTGGTAGCCTTGATGTATTCGCTAATATCATCCCAGTCGTCACTGCCGATAACATCGAGACCGGCCTCTTTATTCAGGGTCTCGAAAAATTCATAATGCCGGATTTCCTGTTCTGCCAGAAAAGAAAACAGCTGTTTAAGGATTGCGTTCTCGGTGGAATCCGTAATTGTTTTATAGTAGGCGTAACCGCTTTTTTCTATCTCCATTGCCAGAGAAAAAATCTCTTCCCCTGAAAGTACGAAACTCATAGGACCTTCCTTTTCCCTTGAAGTGTTTTAATAAATTGTATCGAAAAAGGAAATAATAGACAAGAAGCTGAAAAAACGAATATTAATATACTACTAGAAATATAAAAATAATACAATATCTAAAAGTTACACTAATATTATAGTAATCTATCCAATTGGTAATATCTAATGAGCTGAAGGATACAATGAAAGATTATGTTGTTATAGGTGCCGGGATCGCAGGGCTTGCCGCGGCTTCTGCATTATCGGATCTTGGACATTCCGTGGATGTAATCGAAAAAACCGGATCGTTTGGCGGAAAGGTGCTTTCTTACTGTTGTAAAGCGACTGATTCCTGCAGCCGATGCGGTGTTTGCGTTGCCCACACGAAAATTGCGGAAGCCGCAGCAAAAAAAACGCTCTCTATCCACAAAGGTTCTACGATCAAATCGATTTCTAATACGGGAACAAAAGTTTCCCTTAAGATAGATAGAAAAAACCCATTTATAGATCATAGAACGTGTATCGCCTGCGGAAAGTGCGTCGAAATGTGTCCCGAAGGATGTATTTCCGTCTATCACCGGGGAGAACTCATCCAATATGTCGTTGATTATTCCCGCTGCCGCCTTCATAACGGTAGGAAGTGTTCCGAGTGCATATCTGTTTGTCCCGTTGATGCTGTAGATGGGGGGGCTGCTTTTAAGGAACTCACGTTGACCGGGGCGGGAATTCTCGTCGCAGCCGGCCACCAGCCTTTCGATGCAGTGGAGAAACCCCGCTACGGGTACAGCCGGAGCACCAATGTTCTTACCGGTACGGAACTGGAAGATATTCTTTCCCGGGACCTCTCTCTCCCGGAACCGTCAAAACGGATAGCCTTCATCCAGTGTGTCGGCTCCAGAGACCCTGTTATCAGCAGAAACTACTGTTCCTCTGTGTGCTGTGCATATGCGCTCCGCCTGGCCAGGGTTCTTAAGCACCGGGACAACAGCCTGGATGTCACCGTGTATTATATAGATCTACAGAATTTCGATAAAACATTCACCCTTTTCAAAGAGGAGTTGGTCGAGATGGGAGTCAATCTCCATAGAGGGCTCCCCTTCAGGGTAGATGAATGCTTAGGCGGCTCTCTGAAGGTGATGCTCGAATCCGGAGAAGGGAAAGAGAGCTTCGCTTTTTACGACAAGGTAGTTCTCTCTGTCGGCTTAGGACCGGAACAGGACGCAGAGCATCTGGCAGAACAATGCGGTCTCGAGAGAGACCGCTTTGGGTTCTATACTTCCACAAAGGATAATGTTTTTGTCAGCGGTACCTGCAGGGAACCGCAGAGCATTCCTGAATCCATAGCGGATGCTGAAGCGGCGGCAATCAACATGGAGCTGAGTGTATGAGCGGAAGGACAGGAATCGTTCTGTGTACATGCGGTGATCATCTGTACTCGAAAAAAGAGGCTGAAAGTTTTGCTTCCCGGATCACGTTCTCCGAAGGGATGGAGGTCGAGGTGTTCATAGACAGCGCCGCCTGTAATGAACCGTTTCTCTCTTCGCTGAAAAAGTCGATACAGCAGAAGGGAATCACAAAACTGCTGATAACCGGGTGTCATCCCGGCAGAATCGATGATGTCCGGCTTATGTTTGCTCAGGAATGTGCCCTTGCCGGGGGGTGTATCAGGGGAGTCGCTGTCAAACCCTTAAGTTCTGGTGAGAAAAAAGGACCTTTCGGTCTGGATGAAGAGCTTCTGACCAGGAGCCTTCATGGGGTAAAACGGGAGATCAACGCACTCCAGCTGATCGAACCTATTTCTCTCTCCCGAATTCCTCTTAACCAGGGTGTCCTTGTAGTCGGCAGCGGCAAAGCAGGGACACAAGCGGCTGAAGTCCTTTCCCGCTTCGGTTATGAGGTAACCCTCACCGAACAGCATGAAGAGATCCGGGAAACCGGCGCGGACCTGGAAAGGGTAACCCGGTTGACAGGCCACAAGCTGGTTTCTTTCAACGGGGATATAGGGAGCTTTACCGCTGTACTGGAAGGTCCCGGGGGATTGAAAACCCTGGAATGCGGGGCCTTGATTCTCGCATCCGGCTTTGGAGGATCCCTGGATCCGAAGGAACTTCTTCAAAAGAGATTTAAGGATTCCCGGGTGGTTTCGCTCCCGGCACTGGACGGGGAAATAGGCCGGTTTTTAAGGATTCCGAAATCCCGAACCATAGGGATCGTGCTGGATATCGATCTGGATGAAACTAAAGCGAGTTCTGAAACGGCTCTCCGGACGGCCCTGAAGATCCAGAGGCAGGATGTGTATCAGGTGATGCTGTTCTGCAGGGATATAAGAGTCGGTTCCATACATCTGGAAAAACTCTATGACGATGCCCGTGAATCCGGCGTCATTATCGTGAAGTATGAAGGCCGGGTTTCGATACACACCTCGGAAGAAGGTGCAATACTGTCTATACAGGACGCCGTACTCGAAGAGTATGTGTCCTTCCTCTGCGATCTGATCGGGATTAGTCCTTACGGCCTGGATCAGGCGGATATGACCGATGTATCGTCGGTTACCGGTGTGCTTCCCGATGAGCTGGGAAGACTGCAGGAAAACAATATTCATCTTCTGCCGGTAGAGACCAATATCCCCGGTATATTTACTGCAGGGGCGTGCAGAGGAACGTTTTATGATTCCCGGATTGCAGAGGAAGCCCGGGTGGCGGCATTACAGGTCCACCGGCTGCTTTCACAGAAAACATTGCTGGTGGAACATGCAGAGGCGAAGGTGGATGCCGAAAAGTGCGCCCTCTGTCTTACCTGCATTAGGGCATGCCCGCACAACGCGATGCACATAAACCGGGAAGAAGGGGCTGCAGAGAGTTCACCCCAGGCGTGTCAGCGGTGCGGCATCTGTGCCGGTGAATGCCCGGCAAAGGCTATAACACTTCCGGTATACAGTGATGCAGTTGTTCTGGCTCAGTTAGGATTTTGATAGCGAGGGAGCATGGATAAACAATTAGCCGTCTTCTGTTGTGAAAACTCAGGCATTAAGGCCCTTGATACAGTGACAGATACAAAGGTGCTCGATCTGATTGATATCGTAAGGATGCCCTGTTCAGGGAAGGTGGAGGCAGGCATCATTCTGAAGTGTCTGGAGAAAGGGTATGCAGGGGTGCTGGTCATCGGCTGTCCAAAGGATAACTGTAAGTTCCTTAGGGGGAGCACCCGGGCGGATGTAAGAGTTGGGAAGGTACAGGAAAGGCTTGAGGTCATCGGTATTGATCCCGGGTGCGTGCGGATGGAGTTTCTCTCTTCCCTGGACGGACACAAATTTACTGTAGCAGTAGAAGAGATGCTGCACCTGATAAAAGCAGGATAAAGGAGAAGTACGCTTTGATTACAGCTGTCCAGAAACCGTTTGACGAGATCTATGAGAGTGTCAGCGGGTGTAAAAAACTGTTGGTCCTCGGCTGCGGTACCTGCGTAACCGTGTGTATGGCAGGCGGTGAAAAAGAGGTAGGAGAATTCGCATCCTCTATTCGTCTGGCAAATAAAAAGAACGGCCTCGATATGGAGATAACTGAAGACACCATCGAGCGTCAGTGCGATCGGGAATTCTTCGATGATGTAAAGGCTAAAATCGAAGACGCCGATGCCGTCCTTTCCCTGGCGTGCGGGGTAGGTGTCCAGTTCTGCAGTGAGGTGTTCCAGGGGAAACGGGTGATACCCGGACTTAATACGAAGTTCTACGGAACGACCCTGGAAATGGGTGTCTGGTCGGAGCGGTGTGCCGGCTGCGGCGACTGCGTTCTGGAGAAATTCGGAGGAATCTGTCCCATTGCCCGGTGTTCGAAGAGCCTTCTGAACGGGCCCTGCGGCGGATCTCAGGACGGAAAATGCGAAGTGGATCCTGAGAATATCGACTGCGTATGGCAGCTGATTTTCGATAGAATGAAGGACTTAGGTCTCTTAAGCCGACTGGAAGAAAATGAGCCGGTTAAAGACTGGAGTTCCGGTCGCGACGGCGGACCTGGTAAAATCGTAAGGGAAGATATGATGTTATGAATGGATTGAAATCTGAAAGCCATTTAGAGAAGGTATTTGCTGCCGGGCATTTTGCCGTAACAGCAGAGCTTGGACCACCTAAAAGCGCGGATGTGGAACCTATCAGGAAGAAAGCAGGGTTTCTCAAAGGGAAGGTGGACGCCGTAAACATTACCGACAACCAGACTGCCATCGTGCGAATGTCTTCCATTGCAGCCGGTGTTCTGGCAATGCAGGAAGGTCTGGAACCGGTTATCCAGATAACCTGCAGGGACAGGAACAGGATCGCCATACAGAGTGATGTCCTGGGTGCTTATGCCATGGGACTCAAAAACATCCTTGCATTAAGCGGCGATCATCAGAAATTCGGCAACCACAATACCTGTAAGAATGTGTTTGATATAGATTCGATCCAGCTTCTTCAGGCGCTCAAGGACATGCGGGACGAGAAGGTGTTTTTAAACGGAGAGGAAATAAAGAACGGGAAAAAAGACCCCATAGTGGAACCGAAAATATTTATCGGTGCAGCCGCCAATCCCTTTGGCGACCCTTTCGAGTTCCGGGTTATCCGGCTGGCGAAAAAAGTTGCTGCCGGGGCGGATTTTATCCAGACCCAATGCATCTATGACATGGACCGGTTTGAAGAGTGGATGAAGCAGGTGCGGGAGCGTGAACTGCACAAGAAGGTAAAAATCATGGCAGGGATCACACCCCTTAAATCTGTCGGTATGGCCAAGTATATGCGCAACAATGTGGCAGGTTTAACTGTACCTGACAGCTACATCAAGAGGCTTCAGGATGTTGCAGATAAAGATAAAAAAGCTGTGGCCGAAGAAGGGATCAGGATCTGTATTGAACAGATAAAGAGATTTCAGCAGATCGAAGGAATCGCCGGTATCCATCTGATGGCAATCGAATGGGAGCATCGCGTTCCGGAGATCATGGAAAGGGCGGAACTGCTGCCGAGACCCACGGTGTAGGAAGGGCATTGCAAGGAGCAGGTATGGAAAAGATCATTATAGACAACTCGCTGGATACGAATTTTAAATATGAAATCGCCGGTAAACCGGGAGGCGGGAACATACGGAAGTGTTTCGCCTGCGGTACCTGTACAGCAGGGTGCCCTGCTTTTCATGTGGGACATGAGTACAATCCGAGAAAAATCATCCGTCAAATCCTCCTAGGGATGCGGGAAGAGGTGCTCAAGTCTCCGGCTATATGGCTCTGTCATCAGTGTTACGCTTGTTCAGCCAACTGTCCACAGGATGTAGATTTCTCTCATATCATGATGGCTGTCCGGGAAATTGCGGTGCAGGAAGGGTATCATCCCAAGGACAGGCTGGAAAAGGTGGAGGAACTCGCGCTGGGTGCCAACGAATTCAGAAAGAACTGCATCAATTTTATGATGAACGAGGGGTCGATAACCCTGGAGGACATCCGTACACAGGTGGAAGCAACGTTGAGCGCGATTCAGGCAGGCAGGTAGAGCATGGCCTCAAAGAAAGTCGGTTCTGTTATGGTCCTTGGTGCAGGTATTGCCGGTATCCAGGCTTCCATGGACCTGGCGGACAGCGGATTTAAAGTTTACCTTATTGAAAAAGACCCCTCTATCGGCGGGGCAATGGTGCAGCTGGACAAGACATTCCCGACCAATGACTGCTCCATGTGTATCGTTTCTCCGAAGCTCGTTGAAGCAAGCCGTCACAATAATATAGAACTCCACACCTTCTCTGAAGTAGAGGAAATTACCGGCGAGCCGGGACATTACACAGTGAAGATCCGGCAAAAGGCCCGCTCCGTGGATGCGGATACATGTACCGGTTGCGGCAACTGCATGGCTGCCTGCCCGGTAAGCCAGGAAGTACGGGTCCAGGACATTTACGATCTGGAGATAACCGATGAGGTGAAACGGGTAGACGCTATCATCGACGGGTGCGGTGCGGAACGGGAAGCCCTTATCCAGGTGCTTCAGGAAGTGAGCGAAGAGTTCAAATACCTGCCGGAATACGCTCTCCGAAGGATTTCTTTAAGACTGGAGATTCCCTTTTCGGAAGTGTACGGAACGGCCAGTTTCTACAAAGCTTTCAGCATGGAACCGAAAGGTAAGCACCTTGTCCAGGTATGTATGGGAACAGCATGCCACGTTCGGGGTTCAGCTGTGGTCCTCGAAAAGATAGAAGAGATTTTAGGTATCGGCGACGGGATGACAACCGAGGATAAAAAGTTCAGTCTCGAAACGGTCAACTGCCTTGGTGCGTGCGCCCTTGGACCCATCGTTGTGGTAGATGGTGAATACCACGGCAATATGACGCTCCCGGGTGTACCGAAACTGATCGATACCTACGTCAAAAAGGATTGATACCGTGAAGATTTCTAGTATCAAAGATCTGGAAACGTATAAACACAGCCTGTCGAAAAACGGTTCGAACGGGAAAAAAGAGGTGCTTATTACGAACAACGCCACCTGCTGTATCCTCCAGGGAAGCCAGGAAGTTGCTGCAGCGTTCCAGGAAGAGATAGCAAAGCAGGGTTTACAGGATACGGTTTCTCTGAAGTTTACCGGCTGTCTCGGTTTCTGTGAAATCGAAACCATGGTGATCATCAAAGACGGAGACATCCTGTACCAGAAAGTGCAGCCAAAGGATGTTCCGGAAATCGTTTCCGAGACCTTACAAGGGGGGACCGTCATAAAGCGGCTTCTGTACAGGGACCCTCAAACCAAAGAGCGAAAGCAGACCAGGAATGACATGGCCTTTTACCGGAAACAGAACAGGCTTATCCTGGGAACCAACGAACTGATCAATCCTGTGAGTATCGATGATTATATTCTCTCCGGCGGTTATGCCGCGGCGGCAAAGGTGCTTGGCACGTATACTCCGGAACAGGTGATCGAGGATATAAGGACCTCGGGCTTGCGGGGCCGGGGTGGCGGAGGGTTCCCGGTGGCTCGTAAGTGGGAGACCTGCAGAAACGCCGAATCCGAAGACAATGTCCGGTACATTATGTGCAATGCCGACGAGGGAGACCCTGGAGCGTACATGGACCGTTCGGTCCTGGAAGGGAACCCGCACTCGGTTATCGAAGGCATGATTATCGGGGCGTTAGCCATAGGCGCCGAGCAGGGCTACGTTTATGTCCGGGCCGAATATCCACTGGCTGTTAAGCATCTTAACCTGGCCCTTGAAAAAGCCGGGGAGTTCGGTTTTTTAGGAGAGAATATTTTCGGCAGCGGCCGTTCTCTCAGGATCAAGGTGGTTAAGGGTGCGGGCGCTTTTGTGTGCGGTGAGTCAACAGCGCTCATGGCTTCTATCGAAGGGAAGGTAGGCCGTCCCAGGGCAAAATATATTCATACGGTGGAGAAAGGACTTCACGACAAACCCAGCACTCTGAACAACGTGGAAACCTGGGCGAATGTTACCCGGATATTCCAGATGGGGGCTGAGGAATACGCAAAAGTGGGTACAGAAGAAAGTAAAGGTACTAAGATTTTCTCCCTGGTTGGTAAAATAAACAACACCGGCCTTGTTGAGGTGCCTATGGGCATTTCGCTTCGGGAGATCATCTTCGATATCGGTGGAGGTCTTCCCCGGAACAAGAAGTTCAAGGCTGTTCAGACCGGCGGCCCCTCCGGCGGATGTATTCCGGATTCGCTTCTCGATCTACCGGTAGATTATGACGAGCTCATCAAAGTGGGATCCATGATGGGGTCCGGCGGTATGATCGTCATGGATGAAGACATCTGTATGGTGGATGTAGCGAGATACTTTACCGAGTTTCTGAAAGGGGAGTCCTGCGGCAAGTGTGTGGCCTGCAGGGAAGGGGTAAAGAGGATGTCCCAGGTACTGCAGCGGATATGTGCCGGGCAGGGCATTCCTGAAGATATCGATCTCCTGAAAGAGATGGGTGAATACCTGAAAGACTCGGCCCTCTGCGCCCTGGGATCCACGGCGGCCAACCCGGTACTGACTACACTGAAGTATTTTATGGATGAATATACCTCCCACATCGAAGATAAATACTGTCCGGCAGGGGTGTGTAAAAACCTCTTCCAGTTCGAAATAGATGCAGATGCATGCACCGGCTGCGGGGTGTGTAAGAAAAAATGCCCTGTCGATGCAATCGCAGGAGAAGCTAAAGAGGTTCATATCTTAAGCCAGGAGCTGTGTATCAAATGCGGAGAGTGCTACAAAGCCTGCAGGTTTGATGCAATTAAGAAAGCAAAAGCAAAAGAGGTCGTTGCATGAGCGTTCATATTATCCTGAACGGCAGCCGGGTGGAGGCGGAAAAAGGGCAGACTGTACTTGAAGTTGCGAAAAAGCGGGGAATCGGTATCCCCACTCTCTGTTACCATGATGCTGTGGAAACCTACGGCGGATGCCGCCTTTGTATTGTGGAAGCGAAGATGGGGAAGCGGACCAAGATAGTTACTTCCTGTAATTACGAGGTGTGGGAAGGTCTGGAAATACTGACAGACTCGGAACGGGTCCACCGAAACCGGAAGATGACAGTTGAACTTCTCCTGTCCAGGTGTCCGGATGTAAAGATGCTTCAGGACCTTGCAAAAGCGTACAAGATAGACGATGTCCGGTTTCAGAAGGAAGACGATGACTGTATCCTCTGCGGCCTCTGCGTTCGTATATGCCGTGAAAAGATGGGTGCTGCAGTGGCGGATTTCGTTGGCCGCGGACCGGAGATGCGGGTTGATACACCCTATCACCGGGGAAGTGATGTGTGCCTTTCCTGCGGCGCCTGTGAATCTGTCTGTCCGACCCAGTCAATACGGCTTAAGACTGTATATCCCAAACCGCCGGCGCCGATAAAATCGGAGTTCGAGCTTGGTCTCCGGGCCCGTCCTTCTGTGTACATACCCTTTACCCAGGCCCTTCCCAATGTTCCGGTTATCGACCGGGAGAATTGTGTACATTTCAATACCGGGGCCTGCGGCATCTGCTCAAGCGTGTGCCCGGTAGATGCCATAGATTATGAACAGGAAGACTCTTTCACGGAAATTGAGGCGGGTGCGGTTATCCTGGCCCCGGGATTCTGTCTGTATGACGCTGCACAGAAACCGGAGTTCGGATACCGGATTTTCTCGAATGTGGTAAACAGTCTCCAGTTCGAACGGATCCTTTCCGCTTCGGGCCCAAGCAATGGCAAGGTCTTACGGCCTTCGGACAACAGGAAGCCCGACAGCCTGGCCTTTATCCAGTGTGTAGGTTCCCGGGACGGGGAAAACAATTTCTGTTCCTCCGTCTGCTGTATGTACGCCATAAAAGAAGCAATCATGGCTATCGAGCACGAACCGGATCTTTCCTGTGAAGTGTTTTACATGGACATACGGGCCCATGGGAAAGGGTTCGATGAGTACTATGAGCGGGCGAAAAGCTTAGGGATAACATTTACCCGGTGCCGACCATCGAAAGTAGAGCAGAACGACGAAACCGAAACGCTGAGGATCGGCTATGTAGACGAGGACACCCAGGAATACAGGACCAAAGAGTTTGATATGGTCATCCTCTCTGCCGGGTTGCAGCCGCCGAAAGATGTACGGGAGACTGCTGAAAAATTCGGCATCGATCTGAACAAATACGGATTTGCCGCAACCAGACCGTTTGACACGGTTTCCACTTCCAGGGACGGAATGTATGTATGCGGTCCTTTTGCCCAGCCCAAGGATATCCCGGAGACCGTAATGGAAGCTTCCAGTGCGGCTTCCAGGGCGATGGTGGAGCTTACGGAAGTGAGGGGAACTGAAGTAGAAGCCTACGTTCTACCGCCGGAACGTTCTGTTGCGGGAGAGCCCCCGAGGATTGGTGTGTTTGTGTGCCACTGTGGACTGAATATCGGCGGTATCGTCAACGTGCCCTCTGTTGCGGAATACGCAAAAAATCTTCCCAACGTAGTATACTCGGCGGACAACATGTATACCTGCTCTTCCGACACTCAGGTAATAATCAAGGAGTGTATAGAGGAGAACGGCTTGAACCGGGTTATCGTTGCATCCTGTTCGCCACGGACTCACGAACCCCTGTTTCAGCAGACCATCCGGGAAGCGGGACTTAATCCCAATCTCTTCGAAATGGCGAATATCAGGGACCAGTGTTCCTGGGTACACATGCATGATCACGACGAAGCAACGAGGAAATCGAAAGATCTGGTGCGGATGGCAGTTGCGAAGGCGAACCTTATAGAACCATTAGGCTCTATTTCTCTGCCGGTGATACAGAAGGCATTTGTCTTGGGCGGCGGGCTTGCGGGATTGACAGCGGCCCTTGCAATTGCGGACCAGGGGTTTCCGGTGTTTCTGGTGGAACGTTCAGGCAAACTCGGCGGCAACGCCCTCAGGATAAAACAGACCCTTGTTGGATGGGATGTTCCCTCATATATCGACAGCGTGATCCGGAGGGTGAAAACCCATGATAACATCACCCTTTACACCAATGCGGAGCTTAAGAATGTCGATGGTTTCGTGGGAAATTTCGTATCTACCATCGAGGTATCCTTTCCGGTAAATGGAAAGCAGCCCGAAACTGTTGAAATAGAACACGGTGTGGTGATCGTTGCCAGCGGCGGGAAGGAAAGCAGTCCCACGGAATATCTTTATGGAAAAAACAGCAGGGTAAAAACCCTTCTCGAAGTGAATGAAGAAATTACAGAGGGAACCTTCACTGTTCCTGACACGGTAGTGATGATCCAGTGTGTCGGCTCAAGGGAAGAGGAATACCCTTACTGCAGCAGGATCTGCTGTGCCGGTGCGCTGAAAAACGCGATCTACATGAAAGAACAGAATCCGGATGCCAGGATTTTCATCCTGTACCGGGATATTCGCTCCTATGGCTTCCGGGAAGAGTATTACAGCAAAGCCCGGGAGATGGGGATCACCTTTGTCCAGTATGATGTCAACGGCAAACCAGGAATGAAGGAAGAAGGGAAGAACCTCTACGTAACGGTGTATGACCATATTCTTCAGGCGGAACTGGAGATCCCTTCGGATCTGGTTGTCCTTAGCAGCCGTGTTGACGCGAATGAAGATAATCCTAAGCTCTGCAAGTTCTACAAGGTTCCCCTTACCGCAGATGGGTTCTTCCTTGAAGCCCATGTAAAACTTCGGCCTGTAGATTTTGCTACCGAAGGGGTGTTCGTCTGCGGATTCGCCCATTACCCGAAAGACATAGACGAATCGATTTCCCAGGCTATGGCCGCTGCAGGCAGAGCGTTGACTGTCTTAAGTAAAGAGAGTGTGGAAGCCGGAGGAAAGACAGCATATATCGAGCCCTCCCGGTGCAATGCCTGTGGGGCCTGTGTTACTGTGTGTCCCTACACAGCCATTTCTATCGACGAAGAGAAGGAAATGGCTGTAGTGAACGAGGTTCTCTGTAAGGGGTGCGGGGCATGTGTTTCAACGTGCAAGGGATCCGCCCCGAACCTGAAGGGATTCAAGGATGAACAGATCCTGAGTATGATTAATGTGATATAAGGTAGGAAATATGGAGACCGAGGCAGCATGGCAGCCTAAAATCGTAGCGTTTCTCTGTAACTGGTGTTCCTATGCCGGAGCGGACCTGGCGGGAGTCAGCAGGCTGCAGTATGGACCGAATGTGCGTGTTATCCGCGTACCCTGTTCAGCCAGGATAAATCCGCAGTTTCTTATAAAAGCTTTGCAGAACGGTGCGGACGGGATTATTGTTTCAGGGTGTCACCCCGGGGACTGCCACTATATAAGCGGAAACCTGGTTGCCCGGAGAAAATTTGCCCTCACCAAAAAATTTCTGGAGTTTATCGGCATAGAACCTCAGCGGATCCAGTTTTCCTGGGTTTCCGCATCAGAGGGAAACCGCTTCGCCGCACTGATGAACCGGGTAATCGACGATGTGAAAAAGGTCGGTCCGGCGCGAAAACTGGTAAAGGAACTGTAAGGAATGGAAGCAATAAGCCGGGAAATACGGAAAACAGCGGATAAGCTCTTCTCCGAAGGGAAGATCGATGTGTTTATCGGGTATGAACAGGCAACGGTCCCTCTTAGAAGCCGTCCGGTTCTCTTAACCCCTGACCAAAAAGATGGAATCGAAAGACTGGTGTGGGACTCTTTCTGCACCAGTAATCTGGCGGCATATCTACAGAAGTATTTCGAGAATGAACCCAACCGGAGGAAAAAGCGGGAAAAACCGTATCCCAAAATCGGTGTTGCAGTGAAAGGGTGTGATGCCCGCTCCATCGTGGCTCTGCAGAAAGAGCGGCAGGTCATCCGGGAAAACCTTTATCTTATCGGTGTCCCCTGTCAGGGGATGATCGACCGGCGTAAAGTGATGGAACTCATCGGCGGAAAAGATATCATCGAATACACCGAAACCGGGGATGGGCACGTGAATGTGAAAACTGTAGACGGTGAGGAGCGATCATTCAAAAAAAACGATGTAATGCAGCCTGCCTGTGTGGAGTGCCGGCTTCCCCTGCCGGGGGGCGTAGATACCCTCCTGGAAGGGAAAGCAAAAGAGCCGGGCGCCGGTGGCTACGCCCGCATCAGGGAGTTCGAAGCTAAAACCGTGGATGAACGGTGGGACTATTTTGAAAAAGAGATGTCCAAATGTATCAGGTGTAACGCCTGCAGGCAGGCATGTCCCACCTGCTGGTGTAAAGAGTGTTTTGCAGATCATGTGGATCTGAAATGGATCGGCGTGGGGAATGACTTAACGGATGCCATGATTTTTCAGATCGTCCGTATATTTCATCAGGCGGGACGGTGTGTCGAGTGCGATGCCTGTTACAATGCATGTCCTATGGGGATCGATCTTCGGACCTACACAAAAAAAATGGTCAAGGACGTGGAGGAGATGTTTGGGTATCTTCCTGCATTCGATGAGGAATCAGTACCCCCTCTTGCAACATTCAGTGAGCAGGATGCTCTTGATTTTATTTCGGATCCGGACAAAGGCTGAAGGTAACTATGGAACTAGGCACGATTCAAAAGAGTGAAATCGGAAAACTGTTGGCAAAAGCCGGCGGAAAGGGAAAAGTGTTTGCTCCGGTAATGGGATTGGATGAGCCGGAGTTCGGAGAATATACAGGGGGAAAAGAGCTTGTACTGGAAGGTGGAAACCCGAAAATTTCTCCGAAAGGAGTGTTTTTCCCCCAGACCGAGACCCTGTTGACATTTGATTATGACACAATCGAAGAGATTCCTATACCGGAAGGATCGATTCTCCTGTTTGGGTCCAGGCCGTGTGATACGTATTCCCTGACGCTTCTGGACAGGATCTTTGATAAGCAGAACAAGGGATATTACGATCCCTACTATATGAAGAGAAGGGAGAAATCGCTGGTTATTTCCATGGCATGCAACAATCCGTGCCCCACCTGCTTCTGCTCTTCTGTAGGTTCCGGACCGGGAGACGAAAAAGGGGCGGACATACTGGCTTTTGACCGGGGAGAAACAGTGCTTTTCAAGGCGCTGACTGAAAAGGGGAAGGGACTGATGAGTGAACAGTCTCCTTTTTTCAAGGAAGCCTCCGGCGGGGACCTGGAAAAAGCGGAAGCTGTGGTGAAAGATGCGGAGCAGAAGATGGGATCCCTCGATTTCGAACCGGAAACACTGAAAAAAATCATGGATGCGGCTTTCGAAGACGAAGTCTGGGACAGGATTACCAGGAGCTGTATCGGATGCGGTGCTTGTACCTATCTTTGTCCTACCTGCTACTGCTTTGATATAAGCGATGAGCAGAAGATGTACAAGGGGAAGCGGATCCGGACGTGGGATTCGTGCCAGTACCCTCAGTTCACCAAGCACGCATCAGGACATAATCCGAGGACGAACAAGTTGCAGCGCCTGCGCCAGAGGTTTATGCATAAGTTCTCCTATACCGTGGAAAATGCCGATGCAGTGTTCTGTGTCGGCTGCGGACGGTGCATCACGAACTGTCCGGTTAACATCGATATCCGTGAAGTGATAAAGACATTTTCTACAAAATGAGTGCGGAGCTTGCTATGAAAAATCCTTACATCCCTTACCCTGTTACGCTGGAGGAGGTTACCGTAGAAAATGACGCCCGGGATCTTAAGACCTTCAAGCTGGTGTTTGAAAAAGAGGAAGACCGGGAGGCATTTACCTACCTTCCGGGACAATTCGCAGAGGTTTCGGTCCTCGGCATGGGGGAATCCCCTTTCGGTATTGCATCCTCACCCACGGAAAAAGAGTATCTCCTGTTTTCGGTAAAGCTAACCGGAACGGTGACCCGGGAGCTCCACAACTCGGAACCGGGAAGGAAGCTCGGTGTCCGGGGACCCCTGGGGAATACCTTCCCCTGGCAGCGTCTCAAAGGAAAGGACATTCTCATCGTTTCCGGAGGGTTCGCCTTTACCACCTTGAGATCGTCCATCGTGTACATGATGGATCCGGACAACAGGAAAGACTTCGGAAAGATTACCGTCCTTTACGGTGTCCGGTCTCCCGGGGAGTTGATGTACAAGGAAGTTCTTAAGAGCTGGCAGGGAAACCCGGATATCGATCTCACCCTTACGGTGGACCGGGAGCCGGAAGAGGAGTGGGACGGCAAGGTGGGACTGGTTCCCAATGTGCTCCGGGAAATGAACCCGTCCGCAACAAATACCCTGGTCCTCGTGTGCGGACCTCCCATCATGATCAGATTTACCATCCCTGTTCTGTTGGAACTGGGCTTCCACAAGGAGAGCATTATTCTATCCCTGGAAAACCGTATGAAGTGCGGTATCGGCAAGTGCGGCAGGTGTAACGTGGGTTCTAAGTACGTGTGTGTAGACGGGCCGGTATTTACTTTTGCCGGGCTGGAGAAGCTGCCCCAGGAGTATTAAGGATAAGTGCACCCCGGCACCTCTGTTCCGCACGGCGGATCCTGTAAATGTTCCGGAATAACGGTAAACTCCATCATCCCGGCGGTTTTCTACATCCTATGTCAGGAAACAACTCCCATCTCTTTCCCCACCTTAACGAAAGCGGCTACCCCTTTGTCCAGGTCTTCCCGGGAGTGAGCTGCCGAGAGTTGTACCCGGATCCTGGCCCTCTCCTTCGGTACCACCGGGTAGGTAAAGCCGATAACGTACACACCTTCTTCGAGGAGCCTCTCCGCCATGGCAACGGCACGGTTTTCCCCGTAGAGCATGACCGGTACGATGGCGGTATTCCCGGGAACAATATCGAAACCGGCCTGTTCCATCTGCTCCCGGAAGTACCGGGCGTTCTCTTTTACCCGGCGTATTTTGCTGTCCGAACGTTTCAGGATGTTCAGCGCTTCCAGGGTTGCTCCCGCAATTGCCGGAGGAATTGTATTGGAAAAAAGATAAGGCCTGGAACGTTGCCGGAGCATCCCGATAAGCTCTTTGCGGCCTGCGGTACATCCTCCGGAGGCGCCGCCTAACGCTTTGCCGAAGGTGGTGGTGATCAGATCGATTTTTCCTTCAACCCCGTGGTATTCAGGTGTGCCTCTGCCGCTCTCACCGATATATCCCGTGGCGTGGGAATCATCCACCATGACCAGGGCGTCGTGCCGGTCCGCCTGTTCGACGATGTCCGGAAGCTTTGCGATGTCTCCGTCCATGGAGAACACACCGTCTGTGCATATGATCCTGTATCTGTTTTCCCGGGCGCCTTCGAGACACTTTTTCAGATCATCCATATCGGAATGCCTGTACCGGACCCGGCGGGCTTTACAAAGACGGACACCGTCGATAATAGACGCGTGGTTGAGCTCGTCGGAGATGATGGCATCCTCTTCCCCTGAGAGTGGTTCGAAGAGACCTCCGTTGGCATCGAAACAAGCAGCATAGAGAATAGCATCGTCCGTTTTAAGAAATGACGCGATTTCGCTCTCTAACCGCTTATGGATCTCCTGGGTTCCGCAGATGAACCGTACAGACGAGAGACCGTATCCCCACTTTTCCATGGCTGCCTGCGCGGCTTTTATAATTGAGGAATCATTGGATAATCCCAGGTAATTGTTAGCACAGAAATTCAGAACCCGGCCCCTTTCCCTGGTTGTAATAACGGCTCCTTGGGGGGATGTGATAATCCTTTCCGCCTTGAACATGCCCCTTGCGGTGAGTTCTTTAAACGTATCCCCGAAATCCTGGAGCATCTTTTTTGACATTATCCGTCCTCCTTTTTCCGGTTGGTAAGAACCGTGAGCATATCCCGGGTCATGCTGTCGGGATCGTATTCCGGTTCCCAGCCCCATTCCACCCGTGCGGCATAATCCTCCAGGTTATTCGGCCAGGAATTGGCAATTGCCTGCCGGACAGGATCTATGCTGTAGAGAATTTCAAAACCCGGTATATACCGTCGTATGTATGCGGCCAGGTCTTCAGGGCAAAAGCTCATAGCTGTTACATTGAAAGCGTTCCTGTGGCGAAGCCGGTCAGGGTCGGCTTCCATAAGATCGATGGCTGCTTTAACAGCATCGGGCATATACATCATGTCCAGGCGGGTGTCTCCTTTTAAAAAACAGGTATACTCTTTCCTATCCACAGCGGCGTAGTAGATATCCACCGCATAGTCCGTTGTTCCTCCTCCCGGAGGAGTCACATTGGATATAAGCCCCGGATACCGGACACCCCGGGTGTCGACGCCGTACCGGTGGTTGTAGTAATCACAGAGCAGTTCTCCGGCTACCTTGGTGACACCGTACATGGATGTAGGCCGCTGCAACGTATCCTGGGGGGTCCAGTCCTTGATGGTTGTGGGTCCGAAAGCGCCTATGGAACTGGGAGTAAATACGGCGCATCCGTGTTCCCGGGCCAGCTCCAGCACCGTCAGGAGCCCCCCCATGTTGAGGTCCCATGCCTGTAAAGGGTCGGCTTCGGATGTGGCGGAAAGCATGGCTGCCAGATGATAGATGGTGTCGATGGTATGTTTCCCGATTATTTCAGCCGCCCTTTTCCCGTTTCTGCAGTCCAGTTTATAGAAAGGGCCGGACCCGAGGATGTCTTCATTAACATCGTCCCTAATATCGGTAACTACTACATTGTCCGTACCGTACCGTTTGCGCAGTTCAGATGAAATTTCCGATCCTAATTGCCCAAGCCCACCGGTTAAAAGGATGTGTTTCACAACCATTGCTCCTCTTGACTGATGACACATCAAAGTGTAAAATAAATCGAACGATAGTTTATTATATTAAACTATATCGGTTATGTCAAGATCGGAGGTGGAGCAGGATGGAACCGGTAGAAAAACCGCTGGTAGGGCACAATATCCAGAAAATCCGGAAGAAGCAGAATCTTACCCTGGGTGTATTGGCTGAAAAGAGCGGGGTGTCCAAGGCGATGCTCTCCCAGATCGAGGCGGAAAAGGTAAATCCCACGGTGGCCATGGTGTGGAAGATTGCCCAGGGGCTGGGGGTGGATATCCATGACCTCCTCTCCGGCGGAGGAGAGATGTCCAGGAAATTCAATGTGACCCGGAAGGACACCATCACTACCCTGGACACCGGACATGATAAAGTCCATCTGCAGGTGCTCTCACCGATTTCCATGGTGGAGGATATCGAGATGTATCTCCTGACGTTCCGGCAGGGGGGAGCCCTTACCTCGTCATCTCATTTCCCCAGGACCGAAGAGTATCTCACTATCATCAGCGGAGAAGTCGAGGTGACAGCAGGAGATCATTCTGCACGGGTTCAGGAAGGGGACTTCATCAACTATCACTGTGATACAGACCATGAGATTAAAAATATCGGCAAACAGGAAGCGGTTATTCACATGGTGGTCCGGTTCTGCAAAAAGAACTGGGAATAAGGGCATGGTTGTTGATGCGTTATCCGGGACTTGACTATACGATATGTAAACCTTACACTATATATAGAAAAACCTATGAAGAAATACTGTGTCATAGATTTCGACAAGTGTTCCCCGGAGGCACACGATGTTGCCCATGGTTTATGTGATGCTGCGAAAGTGTGCACTCGAAAACTGATAGAGCAGGAAGATCCTTTCGATGCCCCGGTCCTCATGTCTAAAAC
Source organism: Spirochaetota bacterium (assembly GCA_024274705.1). Lineage (GTDB taxonomy): Bacteria > Spirochaetota > Spirochaetia > SPDA01 > JAJSAL01 > JAJSAL01. The sequence goes on along the minus strand of JAJSAL010000088.1, from coordinate 14,589 downwards.
AATGTGCACCGGATGCGGAAAATGCGCATCCGCCTGTCCTCTCCATGCCGTAAACATAATTACCGGATAGCGAGTATTGACAAGATTGTAACATCGGGGCTGAAGTCCCTGGATTCAGTTAATGGAAAAAATGAGGAGGCTGGAATCAGTTTGACACGTCGATTTGTTATCTACTATATTGTCCCTAGTGGAACGTACATGGAGGCATAACCGTGAAACTGGCTGTAACAGGGAAAGGCGGCGTGGGAAAGAGCACCATTGTAGCTGTAATGGCGCGGATACTTTCACAGTCTGGACAGAAAGTACTGGCCGTGGACGCAGATCCTGATATGAATCTTGCGGGCATTCTCGGGGTCCCCGAAAGTGTCCGGATAACACCGATTATCGAACTCAAAGAACTGATTGCCCAACGGACCGGTACGGAAGTGGGAAAGCCGGCTCCTTTTTTCACCATGAATCCAAAGGTGGATGATATACCCGACACCTACACTATCGAATATGAAGGAATAAAGCTGATGACCATGGGAACCGTCCGGGGGGGCGGAGCCGGGTGTGCATGCCCCGAAAACGCATTCCTGAAACAACTGATAAGTCATCTTGTCATTACCAGGGATGAATGGGTCCTTCTTGATATGGAAGCCGGGATAGAGCACTTAGGAAGGGGTACGGCTATCGGTGTAGACGAAATGATCATCGTAGTTGAAGCCAGCAGGTCGAGTATGGATACTGCGTCCAGGGTGAAAAACCTGGCTTCCCAGATCGGTATAAAAAAAGTTTCTCTTATCGGCAACCGGATCCGAAGCGAAGCGGAAAAAGAGTTTATCCGGAAAGGCAGCAACTCCGTCCCCATACATGGGTTTATCGACTATTCAGACCAGATGCTACGGATCAATCTCGGAGAAGCTTCAGCTGTCACTATCGACGGTGAACCTGTCGATCAGGTCCGTTCTATACTTGACAAAATCCTAGGTAATAACTAGGATTCTACCCATCTTTCTTGGGATAAAACCCCTTGATAGCGGGGAGATCTCTCTATATAATGGTGTGATGGTCTGACACTGTTTGTTGACCGGCCTCGAGTACCTTCTAAGCATGGGAGATGGGGTGATATTGGAGCTCAGCCTTACAGCCGAAGCAGTCCCCACGGGTAAAACACGTAATAAAAGCGTATCCATTGTCTTACATATAAACAATAGCCCGCTCCAGGAGAGAAGGTACTCAATGTATGTGGAATCAAAACACAGGCGCAGTGCGTTTGAATAGCCAATAAACACCCTGCATGGTCCGAAGGTGATGGAGGGGTGAAAACTGTATGGAGGACACTATGGCAAGAGAACTGAAATATGCTGATAAAGCAACGCAGGTGATGCTGAAACGTGCGGAAGAGCAGCAGCTGCCTACGATATGGGACCGATATGATGCCCAGCAACCGCAATGCGGATTCGGAACACTTGGGTTGTGCTGCCGGCACTGCAGCATGGGGCCCTGCCGGATCGATCCCTTCGGGGAAGGACCTAAAACCGGGGTATGCGGTGCTACAGCGGATACCATTGCTGCCAGGCATCTGATCCGGATGATCGCGGCAGGTGGTGCCGCCCACTCGGATCACGGCCGCGACGTTGCTCATACACTGCTCATGATCGGGGAAAATCCGGATTCGGATTATACCGTAAAGGATATGAAAAAACTGAGGGCCTTTGCCGAGACCTACGGAATAAGTTCGGAAGGTAAGGATGTCAGGGAGTTTGCGAAAGAAGTCGCGGAAGAGGTACTCAAGGAATTCGGCCAGCAGACCGGTTTTATCAGGATGACGGAAAAGGCTCCTCCAGCCAGGGTGAAAATCTGGAAAGATTTCGGTATCCTGCCCCGTTCCGTGGACAGGGAAGTCGTAGAGACGATGCACAGGACCAATATCGGGGTGGATGCGGATTATAAGAATCTGATCAAACAGGGCTTGCGGACGTCTCTTGCAGACGGCTGGGGCGGGTCAATGATCGGTACGGAGCTTGAAGATGCAATTTTCGGCACACCGAACCCTATTGCGTCGGAGGCGAACCTGGGGATCATGAAAAAAGACCATGTGAACCTCATAGTCCATGGACATGAACCCACCTTGTCGGAAATCATTGCCGTGGTATCCCAGGACAAGGACCTTGTTGAGAAGGCGAAAGCCAGGGGAGCGAAGGGGATACAGCTCGGCGGTATCTGCTGTACCGCCAACGAAATCATGATGCGCCATGGTATACCCGTAGCCGGCAGCTATATGCAGCAGGAACTGGCTATCCAGACCGGTGTGGTGGACATGATGGTCGTTGACGTACAGTGTATCTGGCCGGGACTCAGGGAAACGGCACAATGTTTCCATACAAAGCTGGTTACCACCTCACCCAAGGCAAAGATGCCCGGGTTCGAACACATCGAGTTTCACGAAGACAAGGCTGTGGAGATCGCGAAGGGTATTATCGAAGCCGCCATTGACAACTTCCCCAACCGTAACGGCAGCCAGTACATACCGGACGTCAAGGAGGGAGTGGTAGCAGGCTTCAGCACGGAATCGGTGTTTCAGTTTCTCGGGGGAACCTACCGGTCCACCTACCGGCCCTTGAATGATGCGATTATCACCGGACGGATCCGGGGGCTTGCCGGCGTGGTGGGTTGTTCCAATCCAAACGTGGATTTTGAAGAGGGACACCTGACCGTTGTAAAAGAACTGCTGGCCAACGATGTGCTCGTTGCGTCCACCGGGTGCAATTCCATCACCTGTGCAAAACACGGCCTCATGCAGCCGGAAGCGGCGTTTAAATATGCAGGTAAAGGTCTTCAGGAAGTGTGCCGGGCGGTAGGCCTGCCGCCGGTGCTGCACATGGGGGCCTGCCTGGATAACAGCCGGATCTTAAGAGTGCTCACCAACGTGGTGGCGGAAGGTGGATTAGGCGATGACATCTCCGATCTGCCCGCTGCAGGTGCTGCTCCGGAATGGATGTCTGAGAAAGCGGTGACTATCGGTTTCTACTTTATTGCATCAGGTGTTTACACGGTTATCGGGAAGCCTCTCCCCATGATGGGGGCCCCGAAGCTGTACAAGTATATCACCGATGAGATCGAACAGGATGTAGGGGGAAAGTGGGTTTTTGAAGAAAATCATGTAGAAGCGGCCCACAAGATGTTGAGACATATCGATAAAAAACGGAAAGCCCTGAAGCTTAAACCCATGATGTATGAGCAGCCTTTCAAACCGGAGGAATAGGGAATGGTGGCACGAAAAAAAATAACAGTGAATGTGGAGACATGTGTCGGATGCCACACCTGTGAGCTTGCCTGCGCTGTCGAACATTCGGAAGCCAAGGACCTTACCCAGGCGTTCCTGGCGGGTGAACGTCCGGGACACAGAATCTACGTTGAGACTTTCAAGAATACCCCGGTACCCGTCCCCTGCAACCAGTGCGAAGAGGCAGCCTGTGTCATGGCCTGCCCGACAGGGGCGGCTCACCGTAAAACCGAGGGAGGTCCGGTGTTCGTGGATGCTGCACGGTGCATAGGGTGCGGCATGTGTGTTCAGGCCTGCCCCTTCGGTGTTATCGCCCTGGGCATCAAGAGTAACAGGGCATACAAGTGCGATTTATGTATAGAACGGCTGGCACAGGGAAAAGTACCGGCCTGCGTCTATTCCTGTCCTACCAAATCCCTCTCTTTCGGGAGTGAGAACGAAGCTAATCCGGGAAAACGGCAGAAAGTTGCGGAAATGATGGCAACGGCGGCCGTAGGAGGCGAACAGGAAATGAAAAGGTAACGAATGAAGATATGATCACCGTAACCGTGTGTGTTGGAAGTTCCTGCCATATAAAAGGGGCCAGGAATGTGATCATGCAGTTTAATGAACTTCTGAAGGCGAACAACCTGGGAGACAGGGTGGAGCTTAAAGGTTCGTTCTGCATGGAACGGTGCGGTGAAGGTGTAAACTGGCAGATCGATGATCAGAACTATACGAGTTCGACGGTAGATGATGCCGTTGCGGTCTTTGAAGAGAAAGTCATTCAGGCGGCGTTAGATGGAACACATTGACGGCAAGAACGCTGCGGCTCAAATGAACGCGATTCTCGAGCATACCCCTAACGGTATACTGCTGGTAAACAGGGAAACGAAAATCCAGTTTATCAATCCTTCCTTCAGGACCATGTTTCACTGTGAGGGAGAAGAGCTGCTGGGTAAGACTGCTGCTCATTTTGTCCATTCCGACTGTTTCGAGCAGGCGGTAGCAGCAGGGGGACAGCTCATGGTAAAGGAGACGATACCTGAGCACCGGTTGAGTTACCGGGTCGGGCTCTTTCCCATCGAAGGGGAAGACCTGTACTGCGGTATTTTTATCGATACATCCGACGAGGAGGAAGCAAAAAAGCACCTGCGTGAACTCCGGGCGCAAACCCTGGAAAGGGCACAGGAAGTAATAACCAGGCAGATGAAGACTGCCCAGGAAATTGCCCGGCTTTTAGGTGAGACAACGGCGGAGACCAAGGTATTGCTTGTAAAGCTCATGTCTCTTTTTGAAGAAGAAGTGGAGAAATGAGGCTGTATTATGAGTGGGGATCTAAACAGCTCAGGAAGTTTCACGAAGAGTTGTGCGGTGACAGTATCGTTGTATCGCGGCATGCAGACAATGTAACCCTGGCCCTTTCGGACGGACTCGGCAGCGGGGTAAAAGCCAACATCCTGGCAACCCTGACAACCCGGATCGCCAAGCATATGCTGGATAACGGGTTGAGTCTGAACGAGGTTGTGGAGACCCTAACGGCAACCCTGCCGGTCTGTAATGTACGGAAGATGGCTTACAGCACCTTTGCCATTGCCCAGTTCTTCACCCAGGGAAGTGCCAGGATCGTGGAATTCGATGCTCCCCGTGCAATTGTACTTCGGGGGAGGAAACTGCTTCCTTTAATGTACGAGGAAAAGTCGATCCAGGGAAAGACGATCCATGAGGCGGTTCTGGATCCGAAGGAAGGGGACTGGGTTATCTTCGTTTCCGACGGGGTTCTGAATGCCGGGATCGGAGGCACCTACCCGTTGGGGTGGGGCTGGGATCACGCAGCAGGCTTTCTCGCCAGGCATGCCCATACCGATCTTTCGGCAGAGGAGCTTGCAGGTAAGATTGCGGAAACCGTAAGCGAGCTCTACGCGGGAAAACCGGGAGATGATGTGAGTATCCTGGTTATTAAAGTGCGGACCAGGGTCGAACTGACCATCATGACCGGACCGCCGGCGGAAAGGGCCCTGGACGGGGAACGGCTGGACAGTTTCCTGAAAAGACCGGGGAAACATGCCGTGTGCGGAGGAACCACGGCGAAGATCGTTTCCCGGCTCATGGGCAGCCCCATGGAAGTCGATCTGGGGACCATGACGGTAGATGTTCCCCCTCTTGCAAGGATAGAAGGGCTTGAGCTGGTGTCCGAGGGAATCCTGACCCTTACAAGGGTGAGCAACCTGCTGAAACAGGGAATTCAGAAGGCGGGGATCAGGTTCCAGAATGACGGGGCGTCGGAACTGATAAGGATGATACTGAATGCGGACCATGTTCACTTCATGGTGGGCCAGGCGGTAAACCCGGCGCATCAGAATCCGGAACTCCCTAACCAGTTAGGGATACGGATTACCGTTGTCCGGGAAATCGCTGAAGAGCTTAAGAAGCGTGGAAAGGAAGTAACCATTGAGACAGTGTGAATCACTGCAAGATGAGGAAATATGGAACAGGAACTTTTTATAAAAGAAATCGTTGACCGCTACGAAGGGGACAACGGGATGCTCATACCGATGCTGCAGGACCTCCAGGCGGAGAAAGGGTATCTGCCGCCGGACGATCTGCGCAAGCTGTCCCGGGAATTGGAAATACCCCTGGTAAGGATTTACGGGGTTGTTACGTTCTATTCTTCCTTCCGGATGGCTCCGAAGGGGCAGCACGACGTAACCCTCTGCATGGGCACGGTGTGTTTCTTAAAAGGCTCAGGCAGGATTTCCGATGCCCTGTGTGAAGAGTTTTCAATTCAGCCCGGCGGTACGACGGAAGACAGGCTCTTTACCCTGCAGGCCGTGAACTGTGTAGGTGCATGTGCACTGGCTCCGGTAATGATTATCGACGGAAAATATTACGACGGTGTTACTCCTGATTCAGCGATTGAGGTCATCCGGGGTCTGAAAACGGGGGACAATGTATGAGTGCAAGAGGGCTTAAAACGATTACCGGTGAAAAGGACCTTACCCGGCTGCGCCGGGATATCCTGAAAAGCCGGGAGGGAATGAAGACCGTACGGGTCTGCATAGGTACAGGGTGTACGGCAAAGGGTTCCCCCCGTCTTCTCGAACTGTTCAGGGAGGCAGCAGCCCAGACAAACGGCAATGTTCACGTAGAAGGGAAGTGCGTCGGGTGTCACGGTTTGTGTGAACAAGGGCCTATCGTCGTTGTCGATCCCGGGGACATCATCTACTTAGGTGTTGAAGAACCTGATGTTGAGGAAATCTATCGCGAAACCGTTCTCGCCGGCAGATTGGTCACCCGCCTTCTGTACGAAGATCCGGAAAGCAAAAAACGGTCGGAAAAGGAGCATGACATTCCGTTTTACAGGGCACAGAAACGGATCGTCCTCCGGGATAATGGAAAACTCGATCCCACCAGGATAGAAGATTATATTGCCGAAGGCGGATATACCTCTCTCGCTAAAGCCCTGCTGTCCATGAAACCGGAAGAGGTACTTAAGGAAATAGAGACCTCCGGATTACGGGGGCGGGGAGGCGGAGGTTTCCCCACAGCCAGGAAATGGTGTTCCTGCAGGGAAGCAGAGGGGGACCGGAAGTACGTTATCTGCAACGGTGACGAAGGGGACCCGGGAGCGTTCATGGACCGGTCCCTTATGGAAGGCAACCCCCACTCGGTGCTGGAAGGGATGATTATCGGAGCGTATACAATCGGAGCGGATCGGGGGTATATCTACGTACGGAACGAATATCCTCTCGCCGTGGAACATCTGAAAATCGCCATAGATCAGGCGAAGGAGATGGGACTGTTAGGAGGGGATATCCTGGGAACGGGTTTTTCCTTCGATATAAAGATCACCCGGGGAGGCGGAGCCTTCGTATGCGGTGAATCAACGGCCCTTATGGCTTCCCTGGAAGGAAAGACCGGGGAACCCCGGGCTAAGTACGTCCACACCGTGGAAAGCGGCCTTAACGGTGCACCAACGACTCTTAACAACGTGGAAACCTGGGCTAACGTGCCTGCTATTATCCGTGAGGGCGGAAAAGCATTCGCTGCAATTGGAACAAAAGGCTCCACGGGCACCAAGGTGTTCAGCCTGGTAGGCAAGGTGGAGAATACAGGTCTTGTTGAAGTGCCCATGGGAATGACTTTGAAGGAAATCATCTATACTATCGGCGGTGGAGTAAAAGGCGGCAAGGAATTCAAGGCTGTTCAGACCGGTGGCCCATCCGGAGGATGCATACCGAAGGAAAAACTGGATGTCCAGGTGGATTTTGATGAGCTGGCCAAATTAGGGTCCATGATGGGTTCAGGCGGGATGATCGTCATGGACGAAGATACCTGCATGGTAGGTGTGGCAAAGTATTTCCTTACCTTTCTCAAGGAGGAATCCTGCGGCAAATGCACCCCCTGCAGAGAGGGTGTCGCCCAGATGCTCCATATTCTTGAAAGGATTACGAAAGGTGAGGGCGGGAAAGGAGACCTGGATCTCCTGGAATGGCTTTCAGAGATACTGATCGGTACCTCCCTGTGTGCTCTGGGGAAAACGGCGGCGAACCCGGTACTCTCTACGATCCGGTATTTCCGGAAGGAGTACGAGGAACACATCAATAATAAACGGTGCCCCGCAAAAGAGTGCAAAGGACTGTTTATTTACCAGATCGTTCCTGATACCTGTACGGGCTGTACCCTTTGCGCCAAGAATTGTCCGGTAGACTGTATAGCCGGGGAGCGGAAAGAGGTCCATGTCATCGATCAGGAGGCCTGCACGAAGTGCGGTACCTGTTTTGAGAAGTGCCCCTTCGGTGCAATTGTAAAGGTGTGATACCGGACAGCAAGGAGGCAGTGAAAGTGCCAACAGTTAGAATAGATGATAGAGAAGTAAAGGTGAATGCGGAAGATACGATTCTGGATGCGGCGAACAAGGCAGGGAAGTGGATTCCCACGTTGTGCTACAGCCCGGTGATCAGTGCTTCCGGGTCCTGCAGGATATGCATGGTGGAGATAGACAGGGGGGACCGGCGTCAGCTGGTAACGGCCTGTAACTATCCCGTCCGTAGGGACATTACGGTGTACGTTGAAAGCGAAACCGCCGTTCGTGCCCGGCAGGGCATTATGAAGCTCCTTCTTGCACGCTCACCGGAGAGTGAAGAACTTCACCTCCTGGCGGAGAGGATGGGAGTGAAAGGCACCCCCTATCCGAAAGTTACGGAGAGCCAGAGAAACTGTATCCTCTGCGGAATGTGCATACTGGTGTGTGAAGAAGTGATCGATGTCTCGGCTATCGGATTTTCAGGGAGAGGTGTGGAAAAGATGGTTACCACTCCTTTTAAACTCGCTTCCGAAGAGTGTATAGCCTGTGGAGCCTGCGCAGCCATATGTCCTGTAGGTACCATAAAGATACGGCCTCACCTGGATGACGGGGAGGTTGAAATTTCTCCCTTTAAATCGAGGGTGAAACTGAAGAAGTGCAAGGAATGCGGTGAGCTCATGGTGCCGGAACCGGTTACTAAAAAAATGCTGGGAAAGGTGGATTTCACCTGGAAAGAATACAAGGAAAGGGCCCTGCTCTGTCCGGTATGCAAGCGGAAGAAATCAGCGGAAGCCTTGAGTCTCGTGGAGTCGAAGCGGGGCTGATAGAGGTTGGATACACTATACACGGCACCGGCCTGTAAAAGCCGGTACCGGTTAAATAATACAACTTGCTTTCAAAGGAGTAAGATATGTCAAAGATCATAGCAACTGCGGCAATACGCGGTGCTCACGCCATGGTGGAACGTGCAGAAGCGGATTTAAAAAAAGCGGTCGAACAGTACGGTAAAGACGCCCCTGTTGCATATCCGAATACTGCCTATTATCTGCCGATTATGCTGTTGTTCCTGGGACAGAAAGTACAGAAACTGGGAGACCTGGAAGAATCGATGCAGGAGGCCCGAAAGCTTCTCGGACGGGTGCCGACGAAGGATCTCTGGCTTCCTTACCTGGGGGAAACCCTGGATTCCGGCGTTGCAACACTCATAGCTGAAGAGACCATCGAGGTCCTGAAGTATTTGAATGGTGCAGACCCCGCCGACGGGATCTGGCTTGGGTTTACCAGCGACAATATCCTGAGACTTCAGGGTATCAAGCTGGTTGACGGACGAATGCCCGGATTTGCAGCCATCGTCGGGAACACACCGAAGAACGAAGACGCAGTAAAACTTGTCCGGGGACTTCAGGAGCGGAATATCCTGGTATTCATGGCAGGGAACTGCAAGGGAAAGGCATTTGCCGAGCAGCTGGAAGAAGAGAAGATCGAAATGAACTGGGATACGTTCTTAGTTCCCTACGGAAAAGATATCACCGCCGCAGTACACGCCCTGAACTTCGCTGCCCGGTCTGCCATGACTTTCGGCGGAGTCGAGCCGGGTTCCCTGAAGGCGGCTACCGCCATCCTCATGTACAACAAGGAAAGGGTCCATGCTTTTGTCATGGCTTTAGGCGGGGACGATGGTGTTGACAAGGAACAGATCATTACCGATGAAAAGTATGCTACCGCTGCGGGGGCTATAAACTTCGGATTCCCGGTTATTGCAGATACGAAGATTCCGGAAATTCTGCCTACCGGTATCTGTACCTACGAACACGTTGTTTCCGGCATCAAGCTCGATGAGATTATAAACAGGGCAGTCGAACTCAGGGGACTGACTATTAAAATCGAAAAGATTCCCATCCCTGTGCCCTACGGTGCAGGGTTCGAGGGAGAGCGTGTCCGGAAAGAGGATATGCATGTCCAGTTCGGCGGCAAGTATACCGACGGGTTCGAGCTTCTCATGATGAAGACCATGGAAGAGGTCGAGGACGGAAAGATAGAAGTTATCGGGCCGGAAATCGAAGACATGAAACAGGGAGAAGCCTATCCCCTTGGGATAGTGGTGGAAGTGTCCGGAAGGGAATTCCAGAAAGATTTCGAAAGTGTACTGGAACGGAGAATTCACGAGTTCATTTCCTGTGCCAATGGTATATTCCACATGGGGCAGCGGTCGATTATCTGGGTGCGGATAAGCAAGGCCGCCCATGAAAAGGGATTCAGGATAAAGGATTTCGGCGAGATCCTTCTTGCCAAGATGCATAACGAGTTTTCCAAGATCGTAGACCGGGTCTAGGTGAAGCTGATAACCGACAAGGCGAAGGCGGCAGAGGTGCTGGAAATAGCGAAGGAAGAATACCGCTACCGGGATGATAAGATCGGCGGAATGACGGATGAGGACGTAGAGGATTACTATTCCTGTACCCTGTGCCAGTCCTACGCGCCGGATCATGTGTGTATCGTTACTCCCCAGCGGCTCGGTCTCTGCGGTGCATACACCTGGCTGGACTGTAAAGCTTCCTACCAGATAGATGAACACGGACCCAACGAACCGGTCATAAAGGGCGAAACACTGGATGCAGAGAAGGGGCAGTGGAAGAATATCAACAGCTATATCGAAGTGAAATCCAACGGAAACCTGAAAAAATTCAATGCCTATTCTATTCTCGAAGATCCCATGACATCCTGCGGCTGTTTCGAATGTATCGCGGCCATCGTTCCCGAAGCGAACGGCGTCATGATCGTTGACCGGGATTTCCTCGGAATGACCCCGGTGGGTATGACCTTTTCCACCCTGGCAGGACAGATCGGCGGCGGGATACAGACACCCGGTTTTGTAGGAATCGGAAAGGTGTATATCTCTTCACCGAAGTTCATCTCTGCAGAGGGCGGCCAGCAGAGGATCGTCTGGATGACGAAGCAGCTGAAAGATGAGGTGGAAGAGCGGCTTAAACCTCAGCTGGAAAAGATGGGAATGGCGGATCTCTTCGATAGAATTGCGACTGAAGAAGATGCGGAAGACCCGGAAGCTCTGGTAGAATATCTTTCCAAGGTAGGACATCCGGCTCTGGCAATGGAATCACTCTTTTAAAAACGAATCCAGGAGGTAGATATGGCTTTAACAGGAATGCAGATTTATAAGAGTCTGCCTAAAACGAATTGTAAGGATTGCGGTGTTCCTACGTGTATGGCTTTTGCCATGCAGGTAGCTGCAAAGCAACGGGCGTTGACCGATTGTCCACACATCTCCGATGAAGCGAGTTCTTCTCTTGCCGAGGCTTCTGCTCCTCCGATGAAACTCGTGAAAATCGGTTCCGTGGACAGTACCTTCGAACTGGGACAGGAAACAGTCATGTTCCGTCACGAGGAAAAATTCCATCGGAAAAGCGGAATTGCCGTCCTTATTCCCTCTACTGATACTGATGCCGAAGCGACCGCGAAAGTTAACGCCATCGGTTCAGCAGTCTTCGAACGGGTAGGGGCTACCCTGAAAGTGGATTTCACTGCGGTAGAAATAGACGGCACCGCCGATCCTGTTGCAAGGACGAAACTGGTGGCCGACAGGAGTGCGGTCCCGGTGATTTTAGTTGGGAAAGATGCGGGCAGGATGAAGGCAGCGGTTGATGCTGTAAAGGACAAACGTCCTCTCATCTATAAAGCGGATGCCGCGAATGTGGATGCATTTGCGGGAATAGCGAAGGACGCGGACCTTCCCCTGGCAGTATCCGGAAAGGACCTGGATGAACTCGAGCAGGTGTCTCAGAAAGCGCTTGATGCGGGTGTCCAGGAGCTGATCCTGGCTTTCGGTACCGAACACTTAGGAGATACCATCCGTTCCCTGACCATCGCCAGGAGGGCGGCTCTCCGGCAGAGGTTCAAACCCTTCGGATTCCCCTCTATGGTGGAAGTGAGTGCGGACTCCCCGGAAATGGAAACAATTTTTGCAGCCTGTGCGGCCGCGAAATATGCGGGTATCGTGGTCATCAGAGGAACGGAACCCTGGGAACTTCTTCCCATCATGGTTGCCATCCAGGACGTATATACCGATCCCCAAGTCCCGAATACAGTGGAATCAAAACTCTGGGAAATCGGAAGTCCGAACGAAGATTCTCCGGTTCTCTTTACTACGAACTTTTCCCTCACGTATTTCAGTGTTGCCGGAGAGGTGGAACGGAGCAAAGTGCCTTCCTATATCTGCGTAGTGGATACCGAAGGTCTGGGAGTACTCAATGCGTACGCCGGAGATAAGATTTCCGCAGAAAAGGTGGTTAAAACAATTGACGGTCTGAAAGTCACGGAGAAGGTTAAACACCGCAAACTGATCATCCCGGGATTACTGCCGATATTCCGCGCCGAAATCGAAGATACGTCGGAGTGGAAAGAGGTCATCATCGGACCGGAAAATGCCCGGGAAATCCCGGCATTTCTCACAAACAACTGGAAATAGAGTTCAGATGACAGACTGTTCGGTAACCTTTCATCCCCATGATATCCGCGTTACGGTAAAAAAAGGAGCTACCCTCCTGGACGCCGCTTTGGCAGCCAGGATCACCATCAACAATCTCTGCGGCGGGGACGGTATTTGCGGTCGATGTAAGATGATCGTTACATCCGGGGAGGTTACCGGAGCAGTTACCGGAAAGCTTACCAGGGAAGAGATAAAGAAAGGTTTTGTCCTGGCATGTATGACCCTGGTACAATCCGACCTGGATGTCGAGGTGCCTCCGGAAACCCTGGCAAAAGAGAAGAGGATTGCCGACAGGGAAGCGGAGCGGTTCCGCGGAATGAGGGAAGACACCCCGGCTTGGAAGCAGTACTCACCATCACCACTTACTAAAAAAATATACCTGGAAATTGAAAAACCTGAACTGGCGAACAACATGGCGGATCACCAGAGGGTGTGCGATATCATCAAGAAACGGGTTAACGCCGCTTCCATGCAGATGGGACTGAAAATCATCCAGACCATACCTACGGCACTCAGGGAGAATGATTACAAAATCACCGCCACTATCGGGCTCAGGAGGGATGTGGCGGAGGTGATGAATATCGAAGGCGGAAATACCGCAAAAGAGAATTACATTGCCGTTATAGACATGGGGACCACGACCATCGTCGCCCACCTGCTGGATGCGGTAAATATGAAAACCCTGGATGCCAAGGCGTGTTTCAATTCACAGGGCATGTACGGCAGGGAAGTAACAGGTCGGATGATCACCGCAGAAAAAAAGGGGACCGAGGAGTTCCAGAAACTGCTGGTAAAAGATATCAATCAGCTGATACTCGGGCTCTCGGAAGACAATAGTGTCAGCCTCAAGGACATCACTGCCGCCGTATGCGCCGGTAATACCGCCATGGGACATTTTCTCCTGGGACTGCCCACAGAGAATATCCGGCGGTATCCTTACGTTGCTTCTTCTGTCGCTCCGCCGCCCTTTCGGGCAGCGGAGGTGGGAATCGAAATCAACCCCCGGGGATTGCTCTATTCCCTTCCGGGTATCAGCGGATGGGTAGGCAGTGACCTGACTGCGGGGATTCTCGCTACAGGCATCTATGAGAAGGATGAACTCAGCCTGCTGGTAGATATCGGAACGAACGGAGAGATCGCTGTCGGAAACAGGGACTGGATCATTGTCTGTTCAGCATCTGCCGGTCCTGCCCTGGAAGGAGCCAGCGTGGAGTGCGGTATGCGCGCAGAGAGCGGTGCCATAGAACGGGTATACGCTGAGAATGGTGTTATCCGGTCCAGGACCATCGGGGATGCCAAACCAAAAGGGATCTGCGGATCCGGCCTGATCGACCTGTTGAGTGTCCTCCTTCAAGAAGGGATTATCGACAGGTCCGGTAAGATCATCGAAGGATCCTCGGACAGAACGGAAACAGTCGATGGCCTGGGACGGTTCATACTGACGGAGCCCGTGGAGTCCCTCAATGGAAAAGCTGTATTTATTACCGAATCCGAAATAGAAAACATCATCACTGCAAAAGCCGCTATTTTTGCGGCAATGAAAATTCTCCTGGAGAGGCTTGAACTTACTTTCAGGGATATTCAGCATTTTTATATTGCCGGTGCATTCGGCAATTATATCGATGTAGAGAACGCGATTACTATCGGGCTGATTCCGAACATTCCCCGGGAGAGGGTTCACTTCGCGGGCAATACATCTATCGAGGGAGCAAAACTCGCGGCACTGTACAACGAGGCATTCTTCGCTCTCGAACGGATCCGGGAGAACACCACATACTACGATCTTATGGGAGCTAATGATTACATCGACGAATTCAGGAAGGCACTTTTTCTGCCCCATACGGATATCGAATTGTTCAAGGAGTCCGGTTCATGTCAAAGAGTATAGCAGTCGCGGGAAAAGGCGGTACAGGAAAAACGACCATCTCGGCCCTGCTCATCTCCACCCTGGTCGCCATGGATAAAGGACCTGTCCTTGCCATCGATGCGGACCCGGATTCCAATCTCGGTGATCTCCTGGGAATTGTTCCG
>JAJSAL010000087.1 GCA_024274705.1 Spirochaetota bacterium | reverse complement strand
TCTGTCTTCTGGAGTTTTCTTTTTAAGACAAGTGCTTCAACCAGAGTATAAAACATATGACGATCTTCTCTGGGAAGTGATAATAGTAGTTTTATTTTTTTCATCGTTCTTGAATCTATTTGTAAAGATTCAGAATATTGTGCGAAGGATAGCCTTCTTCCTGTTTTCCGGTAGCTTTTCCAGTGCGTTTATCCTTTTAGTTACTCTTAAACTTGGTGTTGGTCCACTTGTGTTTTTTGATTTCTTCAGTCCCAGGATTTCATCAGCAGTTACATTTAAAGCTAAAGCAAATCGAATACGTGAATTGATTTTATTAAAAGAAGAATTCGGCATCAGTGTTCAGGCACTGATTAGGAGATGTTACGACCTGAATAAGGGATTATAATGAATCTTCAGAGGGGTGAGATCCGGATTCTTAACTTTGATCCCATAACAGGCGCGGAAATCGGCAATAAAAAAGACCTGCCGTTATAATCAGTTCGGATGCCGTTGGCGTTTTACCTTTACGGTTTACGATTCCGCCTATCTCGATCTTACCCTCCGTAACAGCGATCCTCTGGCAATACAGAATAAAAACTCAAAGCTGCATCTGTAAAATCCGGAGTGCAGGTCTTAACCCGTTTTATGCTCGATTATTGCGTTCAGCTGCTCCCGGTAATACCGGAATTCTTCCCAGTGTATTTCCGGCGGTACCAGGTGGTCGCCGAAAGGGATGTATCCTCCCATGTCATAGGCGGTTTTCACCGGCTTAAGGATTTCATCGATGCGCTCCTTCCCGTACCGGATCTCCATTTTGGGAATGCCTCCCATCATCTTCAACTCCGGAAACTCCTTGCGAACCCGGACGACATCCATGCCGCAGGTAGCTTCGATGGGATACATCCCGGTGATCCCGGCTTCCATATACACCGGGATAAGGTCGTGACAGTACCCGTCGGTGTCGATGAAAATCGTATTCACACCGTGACTTTTAAGAAAAGAGGTAAGCTTCTTATAGTAGGGGCTCATGAATTCCCGGATCATGGCAGGGGAAACCATGGACCCTGACCCGGAAGACATATCCTCCCAGATTACCGCCATGTCCACACTTGTCTGAGCCAACACTTCCTCGTACACGGCGATCCACAGGTCCGCAAAAGTACTGCTGATGTCATGAACCAGCCCGGGATCATCGGTATAATTGTAGAAAAGGTGTTCATACCCCATGAGGTGGGCCTGGGTCCCGAAGAAGCCGTAGGGATATCCGCCGATGACCAGGGGATAGTCCCGGTTCCTGTATGACGTAAGGAGTGTATCCCAGTGTGCCGGGAACCGGCGGCTCACATCCTTCAGATCGATCCGCTCTCTCTTAAGTTTTTCCCAGCTCTTTCTGTCGGTAATCACGTTTTCAACCGCCATGGGTATAACGCCGGTTTTCTTGGCAAACTTCCTGGTTACCCCATCCAGGTCCACGTACGTGAGAAACTCATCGTCCTCTTCAACTGTGACCGTCTCAAAAACGGGCTCGAACATAAGATTCACGTCCACCAGGTGTTGACCGATATCCATATCGAGTGTTCTCCGTACGTCTGTATCCCTGGGGAATCCCTGGGTCGGGAAATAGAGCCCTCCCCCGAGAACGGCGATACCGGCAGGGAGTTTTCCCGTTTTTATCGAACGCCAGCAGGGAGTGTAGAGCGATGCGGTTGGCGTAGTGATCTCCTCCGGGATCTGAGGATACTCGTTCTTCTCCAGTCCTTCCTCATACCAGTTATCCACCGTCTCGCCCCAGTATCCGAATTCCCACTTCGGCGCGGCTGCTCCTGTATTGAAATTCTCCATAACTTCTCTGAAGCGTTCGAGTTCGGTCATAGTTTCCTCCATAGAACGGGATGGGTGTAACTTATTTATATCATTTTTCATTTGGAAAAACATACAGAAAATAGGAAATATTGATACACATTTTGAAATGTGGTATGAACATAACAGCCTATGAACGATTCCGAAGCGTTCAGCAAGTACCTCACCTACAGCGACAGGGACGTGCAGTGGCAGATATACTGCACCTGTGTCGGATACTCCAGGGTTCCTCCCGGCGCCCGGTACCCCTTCCGGCCGAAGCAGCATCCCCCGGGATACTTCTTCAAAGGGAAGAGGGGAAGGGTCTTAAACGAATACCAGATTATCTACATCAGCAGGGGAAGCGGTCTCTTTCAGTCCGAAAACGCGGGAATAATCAACATCAAGGAGGGATCCATGTTCATGGTGTTCCCCGGGGAGCGGCACACCTACCGGCCCAACCCGGATATCGGCTGGGACGAATACTGGGTGGGGTTCCGTGGTAATTATCCGGAACTGCTCCATCTAAATGGATTTTTTACCGAGGAAGAACCTGTTTTACATCCGGGTCTGCAGGACTCCATCATTGAAGGATTTCATGAACTATTCGAAATAGCCCGGCGGGAAACTCCCGGGTTCCAGCCGAAATTGGGCGGAGCGACCATCAAGCTCCTTGCCAGGACTCTTTCATTTATTCAGCAGCAGGAGCACGGATCCGGCGACGAAAATTTGATCCGGAAGGCACGGTGCCTCTTCGAAGAAAACATCTATAACTCCATAGAGATGAACGATTTTGCCGGCAGTCTGGGTATGGATTATTCCGAGTTCCGGCGTATCTTCAAATCATACACCGGCATGTCTCCGTACCAGTATTTCCTGCACCTGAAGATCAACAAGGCGAAAGACCTTATTGCCGCAGGGGAGTACTCCATCAAGGAAATCGCATACATGCTTTCCTTCGAGAACCAGTATTATTTTTCCAGGCTGTTCAAATCGAAAACCGGGGTTCCCCCGTCCAGGTGGCACACATAGAGTTGCATTCGTAAGACAGCGGCAGTATAGTACATTACGGATGGATTTTAAAAAGGTTCTTGAGTTTCTGCTTTCAGATTTCCAAAAAGAAGGCATCAGATACGCCCTGATCGGAGGATTTGCCATGGGCGCCCTGGGTATTGTCCGTGCAACCATGGATCTCGATTTTCTCGTCGATAGAGCCGATACGCAGTCTGTAGATCAGGTTCTGAAAAATCATGGATATTCCCTTTTTTACCAGTCTGAAAACGTCGCGCAGTATCAATCTGATGTAAAGCTCTTCGGATCGGTTGATATACTTTATGCCTTCAGGCCTGTTTCCCTCTCCATGCTGAAACGTGCCGAATCTCTTCCGGTGTTCGGTGGTGGCTATCACATTCCCGTTCTCCTGCCGGAAGATATCATCGGACTGAAAGTTCAAGCCTTGTCGAATGCGGAAGAGAGAAAGGTAATCGATATCGCGGACATCACCCTGATTTTACAGCACTATTCCCGCAGTGTGGATTGGGACCGGTTATCGGAATATTTTTTATTATTTAAACAGGAGGAACTCTTTGAGCGATTCAAACAGCAATTCAAGCCTGAATCATAAGGACTCCCGGAATGTTGATGATTTCGAAATCCTGAAAAACCAGGTCCGGACGAGAGTACAGAATCTGTCTTTCGATGAATATATCGATTTCGCAACCCAGGTAAACGAATTCGCGGGTCACCCGGTCAGAGAGAACCGCCGGATTACCGGGGACCTATTTCTCCTCTGACACCTCTATTGCCAGGTACCACGATTTCTTTGTAAAAGGTCCGATGGAACTTCCCATATCCCACATCCTGGAGAAATCGATCCTGTCCATGGCAGCGCTGGCAGGCTCCGGTGCTATATTGTACTGGTCCTCCCAACTCCCTTCGTTGACCCACATACCCAGATACGGGACCTCTTCCTTCGGGAACCGCATGGTAATTCTTACATGTTTCTCCGGGTTGACAAGGGCACACCACCCTTCGGAGACTCTCCCGGCAAAATAGTATTTCTGATACCCCGCCAGATTTTTTTCCGGGACCCGGGAGAGGTCCACCGGCTTCCCATCGGGACCTGTACATTCAGGAAAAGGAAGCGTCCTTCCGTATCCCCCCAGGATGGGACCCGGAACGGCGTTGATGATCCTGTCCATGCCGCCGGGAACGACGAACTCCATACCGCGGCAGGTGTTGAACAGGGGATGGGCTGCCCAGATGTAATGGAACTGCACAGGGGACAGGTTTTCCAGGGTATACCGCAGCATCAGGGTTTGACCTTCCAGGGAGACCCGTTTTTCCAGCCGGTAGGGGAAGCGTACCCCGTTTACCCGAACCACCAGGAAATCTCCGTTTATGGTCCCGTTCCAGGGCAGGGACCACACTTCCCCATGGTCCGGGGCTTCCACTCCCTGCCAGGGAGGGTCTTCATACAGGCACCGGGAAATTGTGGGAAACATCTCGTCAAAACCGGAGATGTCCCCCTCAGGATAGGGTGCCCCATACCCGGCCCGGATAAAGGTCTGCGACGGATTCTGCCAGAGGGTTTCATACCCGGCGGGTTTGTAAAAAAGGGAAGCCGTCTTGGACCCAAACTTCGGGAGCACCATTACTTTCAGAACATCATTTTCAAGGATTACTGCTTCCACATCCTTGTAAGAAGCGGATATTATATTCATATTGTCCCTTACCTCCCGAAGTAATCGTCCATTGCCTCGTACATGGTAACCACGTTTTCCGGGGGAGTTCCGAACTGGATGTTGTGGGCAGGCCCGGGGAGGTACCCGCCGTCTTTACCCATGGTTTCCAGGAGATAGTTCACCTGGTCCCTCACCTCCTGTACCGTGGCATTCGGCAGGAGCTGCTGCACATCGATCCCCCCGCTGAATGCCAGGTCCTTTCCGAACTCCTCTTTTATCTCGTGAGGTACCATCCCTTTGGCACTGGTCTGTACCGGATTCATGATGTCCACCCCTATATCGATGAACCCTGGATAGAGTTCCCGGGCGGCACCGCAGCTGTGAAACTCCACAAGCAGCCCGTAAGAGTGAGCCAGGTCAATGATCCTCTTATAGTGGGGGGCATAAAACCGGTAGAAGGTATCGGGACTCATGATCAGACCGTCCTGCATGCCCCAGTCATCCGCAATATGCACAGCTACGACATTTTTCCCGATATCATCTTTTACAGCCTCCAGAAGTCTTTTAAAGTATTCATATCCTAAGTCCGCGATACGGCAGGTTATGGCCTCGGCAATTTTGGTATTTATGGCAAAATCCATGAAACACTGTTCCATGCCCCTCACCTCCCAGGAAAACCAGCCGATCGCCCAGTATCCCACCATGAAAGGATAATCCGGAAACTCCTTAAGACCGGGGATGATGCTGGTATAGTCGTACCAGTCCGGTTCGGGCCACCTGTGATTCTCCACATCGGCAACAGTAATATCTCCGCCCAGGGCATACTCGTAGGTTTCGGTATACGCACCCTTGCAGTCCCTGTGGTACAGCAGTTTCTGCCGGGACCCCCAGACGTTTTCAAAGGAACCGTCTTCAAAGGTCTTACGTTCAGGTCCGATATACGCCGGTTCCCAGGCTTTGGCTTCCATGCCGTCGTTCTGAAACCGGTAATCGATATCGAACCGGTCATACAGGATAGTATCCAGGTCCTCACCGAGATGGATTTCCAGGGATCCGGTAAACTCTTTCGTGGCGGAGTAGAACCGGGGAAGGCGGTCGAAGGTTTTCCGGGCAAGGGTGTTTTTCCAGCGCTTAAGGTGTGTCATGGGCTGCGGCCTCCTAGTAAGCGCCCTGCTCGACGGCGGTTTTTACATATGCTTCCACGTTTTCCACAGGGGTATCGTATTACAGGAAATCCACGGGCTGCATGATGAACTTTCCTCCCGGCTTGCCGGCCCTCATCACTTCTTCGGTATGTTTTTTTATATCGTCCATCGATCCTTTCTGCAGTACATTCACCTGGTCGATACCGCTTAAGATAACATACTCTTTTCCGGTCCGCTCTACAACTTCATCCAGCCTGGCGTCCCCTAAGGGGGGAGGAGAAAAGGGTTCCACGATCTTCACCCCTAAGTCGATATACGATTCCACAAGGTTCATTACCTCCCCGCAGTTATGATACATGACAGGGGTGCCGTTTTTTTGTACGAAATCCACATACTGCTTTTCGAAAGGGAGGACATATTCGTCATAGATCTTTTTCCCAAGGAATCCGCTGGGTACGTTTCCTCCGACGCAGTGGACATCCACCCCCGCATCGTCTAAGGCCCTGGCGTAGGGAAGACTCCGCTCGTAGGCAAAGGTAATGAGATCCTTGTAGTACCCGTAGTCAACGAGAAACAGGGAGTACAGATCGTTCTGCCTGATGAGGAGGGAGCAGTTGTTAAACGGTCCGTGAGGACTCCAGGTGCCGACAATGCCGTCATCGCCTACCGCCTTCTTCACCCGCTGCACCCTCTCTTTCACCATACCAGGCCACCACTCCGGCATGTTCGGCTCATACTTCCGGGCTATATCCAGATCCTCCGGACTTTCGATGGGGTGCTTGGTACAGGCATACATAAACGTGCCCGGGCGTATCTCGTTGATGGAAAAATCCTGAGTCAGAGTGCCGTCGGGTGTTTTAATCGTGGCCCGCTCTATCAGCGTGTTGCCGTTCTGCACTTTTTCCATGGACACTTCCCAGGTGCCGGTATTCCGGGAAACATCCAGGCCGCCATAGATGATATTGAGAGGATCGTTTATGCCGTATAAAAGTCTTACAAAAAGATCGAGGCCGAACTGCCTCTGCAGTTCCACCACTTTCAGGTGGAGAGTATCAAAATCCCAGGGGTCCACATCGGGATACATCTGGTTTAAAAAATGTCCCTGGTCTGCAATAAAGAGGGTTACCGGCACTCTGTCCGGCATTTCTCCCCTGAATACCCTTAAAAACCGTTCCCTTCCCGTCATGTCAGTCTCCTTTCCTTAACCCTTCATCCGTTTGAATTCGTCGAAGAGTGCAATTAGATTATCTATGGGAGTTTTCGCCACAATGTTATGGATCGTGTTGAATACAAATCCGCCTCCCCTGGAAAAAATCGCCATACGGGACCGGACTTCCTCCCTCACTTGCTCCGGAGTACCGAAGGGGAGAGTACTCTGGGTGTCCACACCGCCTCCCCAGAACACGAGATTCTCGCCGTATTTTTCTTTTAAAGCTTGGGGGTCCATGCAGCAGGCGGAACACTGCACCGGATTGAGTACGTCGATTCCTGCATCCACAAAGTCGCCTAAGAGGTTCGCTATGGATCCGCAGCAGTGGTAATGTGTTTTCCATCCTGTATTTCCGTGGACCCAGTCGTTCAATATCTTATGGTACGGTTTGTAGAATTCCCTGTACTGGTCCGGGGAGATGATCTCCCCGTTCTGACCTCCGAAGTCGGTTCCGCTGATATTGATTACCTGGATCCGTTCCCCCACTGCCTGGCGGATAATCTTAAGATTACGAAGGGCCACCTCGGTCTGCATTTCGAAGAGTTCCCTGATATAGTCCGGGTAGAGCAGGTGGGCAACGTACCAGTCTTCAAGTTTACGGATCCCTCTCGGATGTTTCTCAAAGGGCCCGGGAATGACGGCGGCGTCTCCGTACCCTCCTCCGCCGAAGTTCATGATGATTCCATAGTCGGTTTCTTCAAAGAGAAACTTCGATTGTTTTTCCAGGTGCTTTGCGTCTTCATCGGTATACACGGCGAAAAGATCCTTGAAATCCCTTCGGGCATCCAGGCTGTTTTCGTCCCAGGGAGGTGCCCGGTCTATGTTGTCGAAAAAGTACCCCCCTTCAGGCAGCCGCAATGAAGGGGCCGCACTCCGGTCGCCCTGGGGATACACCAGGGTGTTCCCTTGCCTGTCCACCGAATACTCGAATCCGCCGGACATCATCACCGGGGTCCCGTCCGGCATGGTCCAGGGCTTCCAGTTGTTATTGATTGTTCCCATCAGGTTGCCCCGGGTCCACAGTCCTATCACATCCACACCGAGGTAATCCCTCAGGTCCTGCTCCACTTCTCCCAGGAGTTGAAAGGGTTCAATAACGGTAACCGGCTTTTCCTTAAGGCTTAAGGCGTTCCTCAAGCGGTACAGCGTACTGGCACTTATCCCGGTTTGTCCCGTTGCTCCCAGGTCGAGGGGTACCCGGTCGGGCTGCTGATGCTCCAGCGCCGCTGTAACGCGCTGTCGTGAAGTCATACCTGGCTTTTCCTTACTGCCGTCTTCTCGTATCCAGGTACACGGCAATGATCAATACGATTCCATTGGCTATCCACTGGTAGTACGAGGGCATATTGATCATGATGAGCCCCGACTTCAGTACCCCGATGATGGCCACTCCGATAAGGGCCCCCCAGATATTACCAATGCCTCCGGTTATGGCTATTCCGCCAAGGACAGATGCGCCGATGGAGTTGAGGGGATACTGGCTTCCTGCCGTCGTCTGGGCGGACCCAAGCCTAGATGCCAGGAGAATGCCGCCGAAAGAGGAAAGACCCCCTAACAGCATGAACACGAAAATCCGCATCCTGTCCACATTGATCCCGGAAAGGCGGGCAGCTTCCGGATTTCCCCCGATACTGTACACGTATCTGCCGAAAACGGTATACCGGAGTATGAGGTAAAAAATCATATACATAACGACAAGTATGATAATCGGCAGGGGAATACTGAATAGCCGTGTAGTTCCGAGAAACCGGAAATCCGGCTGGTTTACACCAACGGCAAACCCGTTGCTCACCAGGAAGGTAGCCCCCTGGAAGATGGTCATCATCCCCAGTGTGGTTATCAGGGCATTGACTTTCGCTTTTGCGACCAGAAGGCCGTTGATAAGACCGATAAGAACACCAATCGCCAGCCCGAAAACGAGCATCAGGGGATACATGCCGTAGCTCTTGGTAAGAGTGGCTACAACGATACCGCAAAACCCTGCTACAGAGCCCACGGAGAGGTCGAAGGCCCCGGTAAGGAGGACGATAGACTGACCGATACACACGATACCGATAACTGATATGGTGAGCCCTATGGCATACAGGTTGTTCATGCTCAGAAAGTAAGGTGACAGTATAGAAAAGATTACGATAAGACCGATTAACACCAGAAGCATCCGGATGTTGTTGATCACTTTCATAACCGAAGTTCCTGATTTAAATGCTGTACCGTTCATTTTGTACCATCCTTTGTATATATATCAGCCATATATTAACCCAATGCATATTTGACCACCTCCTCTTCTGTAAGCCCTTCTGTATCCCGGTACTCGTGCACGATTTTTCCGTCCCGGAACACGAGAATTCGGTCACACACATTCAGAACTTCCGGGAGCTCCGAGGAAACCATGATGATTCCCTTACCCTCGTCTGAGAGTTCACGCAGCAGTTGGTAGATATCCGCTTTTGCTCCTACGTCGATCCCATGGGTCGGTTCATCGAAAATGATCACTTCACTCCTTGTGGCCAGCCACTTCGCGATAGAGACCTTCTGCTGGTTGCCGCCGCTTAAGGACCCGACGTTCGTATCTTCGTTGGGGGTTTTCACCTTAAGTGCGGCTATATATTCCCGCGCGATCTTCCTCTCCGCCTGCATATCGATGAAGCCTGCCCGTTTTTTTGCCAGCTTGTTCACGAAAGGAAGGGTAATGTTGTCCTTTATCGAAGAGATGAGGATCACACCCTGGGAGATACGGTTCTCCGGGACCAGGCCGATGCCTAAGGTTACCGCGTGGAGAGGGGACTTGATGTCGACTTTGTTGCCTTTCAGGAATATCTCTCCCTCGTCCAGCCCGCCTTCACCGAAAACAGCCATCATGGTTTCTGTCCTGCCGGATCCCACCATGCCGAAGCACCCGACTATCTCCCCTTTTTTTACCGTAAAATCGATACCGTTTACATTGTTCCGGGACCGGAGGTTTTTCACTTCGAATACGATTTCCTTGCTTTTCTTCTCCTTCCTCGTATCCGTCCCGAAGAGGTTCAGATCACGGCCGACCATCATGGATACAATTTCCCCCTTTGATACATCCCGGATCTCCCGGGTACCCACAAAGGCACCGTCTTTAAGCACCGTTACCCTGTCTGCAATCCGAAACAGCTCGTCCAGCCTGTGGCTTACATAAATGATAGAAATGCCTTTTGCTTTGAGCTTTTCAATGAGATCGAACAGTCTTTTTGTTTCTTCATCCGAAAGTGATGCGGTAGGTTCGTCAAAAGCAATGATCTTTGTATCATAAATGAGGGTTTTGAGTACCTCGATGAGCTGCCTGTGCCCGGTCCCGAGCTCAGCCACCTTCATCCGTATCATCCCTTCCATATCAAAGGTTTTAGCTGTTTCCGCCGCCTGCTCGAAAAGATCCTTCCATTTTACGTTCCCGCCCCGTCCGGTGGGATACACTCCCATATAAATATTTTCCGCTACTGTCAGCTGCGGAGCCAACTCGATGATTTGAGGAACCATCCCGATACCCGCTTTTCTGGCTTCCAGGTTGTTCCGGAAATCAATCTCCCTTCCATGGTACACGTTTGTACCGCTATCCTTCTGATACACCCCGCTCAAAATTTTTATGTACGTCGACTTTCCCGCCCCGTTTTCCCCCACGAGTGCATGGACTTCGCCCCCTCGCAATTCGAACTGCATATCCGCCAGAGCGTGAACTCCGCCGAACCACTTGTCTATCCCTTCCGATTTGAGTACCAGGTCTCCATTCATAGTATGCTTCCGCCTCTTAAGAATAAGCGAAGCGGAACAGCCGCGCCCCGCT
The DNA here is from genome assembly GCA_024274705.1 of Spirochaetota bacterium. GTDB lineage: Bacteria > Spirochaetota > Spirochaetia > SPDA01 > JAJSAL01 > JAJSAL01. Next base: position 10,472 of record JAJSAL010000087.1, on the reverse strand, counting down.
TCGCTTGATTGTCTTTAATCCGGGGTTAATCCCAGGAGTAATTCTTGTATTCGTCGTACCCGACGACAAACCCGGAAGTGGTTGTCAGATCTCCAATAGGATTTCCCGTGGTTATAGCCTCATACAACACACGTACACCTTCGCTTCCATGAGACGCAGGATCGAGTTTGATTGCAAGATAGTTCTTATTACCTTTTGCAAACTCTTCATACGAAAGGCTGTAGCCTCCCATTCCGCAGGCAATGACGTTTTCCATGGGAAATCCTGCTTCTTCGAATGCTCTTAACGGCGCAACAGCGCTATCATCATTGAGGCCGGTGACCAGCCAGTGGGTTACTTCCGGATGTGAATTGATGATGGCCTGGGCAACCGGAAGGACCTGTTCGAACATACCTGTTTCGTTGTCTTCCGTGATCATGTCCGCTTCCGTTAAGGGAGTGTTATCAATAATGGCTGCCTGAAACCCCATGGTTCGTTCATGCAGGAAGGATTTAAACGATACATCGACGCTCATTACTTTTACGACATTTCCCGGTTCAAAGAATCCCCGCTCTTTTGCCAGTTCCGCCATTGCTTCGCCGCCGATGTAGCATGTTCCATAGGTATCGAGCCCTACATGTGGTACCGGTTTTCCGGAGCTGTCTACAAACGGGTCGTTTATGGTGACCAGAGGAATCCCGGCATCTTTTACCACCATATCGTACACACTCGGACCCATTTCAGTGTCGGTAATACACACCATCAGGCCGTCAACACCCTGAGCGAGTGCGCTTTCAACGCCCTGCATGAACGCCTCATCATCCAGGTTTGCATCGATGCCGATGTACTCAACACCCAGTTCTTCAGCCTTTGCTTTGGCACCCGCTTCTTCCGCCTGGAACCATGGATGGGTAAGCATCTTACACACGTAGGCGATCTTGATCGGTTTTTCCGCCTCTGCTCCGCCTGAGGGAGATTCCTGTTTTCCCCCTGCGAACAGCGGAGCCGCCAGCAGCACTGTCATCAACAGAACTGCGGTGATGAGAAGCGTCCTTGTCACTCCTTTGTTTTTCATGTCTTTCTCCTTATAGAAAAATTTTTTTTGAAGCCTATCTCTGCACGCCGCTGCCTGAACGGCCTGGCTACACACATTCCGTTTCGTCTCCTATGGTATTACCGGTTTATCGTAATAGAGCATATTCAGGTAGTATTCCTTTTCATCCAGCTCTTTTTTAATATCCACATTCCCGAACAGGAGCTTTCGTACCGCGTCCATACACAGCACCATTGCCTTCTCGAACATGGGATTTCCTGCGTTCAGACATTTAGAGTGGGTAAGCTGATCCTTGAATCCCCGGAAAAAGTCCGTCTGATACATTTCACCTTCGAGATAGAGTGGATTTGCCGGAAGGTTGCCGGAACGCTGGAAATAGAAGTTGCTTAGGCTTCGGTCATTGGTAATGGCATCGATAAACTTTGCAGCATAGATTTTTCTTTGGGACTGGGAGCAGACCGCCAGGGCGTGATTGTAATTCCAGGAAAGTGATTCAGGACCATGATGCACAGGATTGAGTACTACCATAAAATTACGATCGAAGGGTTCCCCTGTCAGCTCCTCCACCTGGTACTTGATCCAGGGACCATCGGTTATGAAGGCTACATCGTTTCGGGCGAACCGCTCCCTGATGGTGTAGATATCCGTGTCCAGGATTTTAGCCGAGGAAACAAAGTTCCGGAGCCAGGTGAACCCCGCCAGGTTTTCCGCTGAATTGAAAATGACCTCTTCCCTGTCATTAATAAACCCTCCTCCGAAAGCCTGGAGAAAGGTATAAATTCTTAAGAAATCCGTTTCGTCATGGAGGATATTCAGGCCGTAGGCATACTTTTCGGTGTCTGCGAAAAAAGAGGTCAGCCGGGCACATACAGCCTCAAACGCTGAAAGAGTCATGGGTTTATCCAGGTTATGGATTCCAGCCTCGGCCAGGACATTTTTATTTGCGAGAAGGGAAAGGGGACACAGTCCCCAGGCAACGGAGTAGATAGTGTCCTGGTACACTCCGCCCAACAGATCTTTGTCATCGGACCTGCCGGCAAGGTTGGAGGTGTCCAGAAGATCATCAAGGGGTTCGAAAGCACCCATGGAAGCAAAAAAACTGGTCCAGTGGGATACGATCTGTGCGACATCCGGGGCATTCCCGTTAGTAATGAGCTTTAAAAGAGAATCCTTCGCTTCCTGGTACACTGTCGGGATAATTTCGATTTCAATGGAAGGATTCTCCTTTTCGAACCGGTCGATAAGATCAGCTAAGTTTTTCTCTCCTAGTTTCGTTTCCGGGATCCAGCTCAAAAAGGTAATCTTAATCTTCCGCTCCGAGACGAAGGTCCCCCTGCCCTGCTTCTTGTTCAGTATGCCGTCGGCAACGAGGATGGATAATGCCTGGCGTATGGTGGATATGCTGGTTCCGAAGTCGTCGGCAAGCCTGGATTCGCTTGGGATGATCTTCCCCGGGGAATAGGAGCCGTCCACAATTCTCTTGAGGAGAACGTCTTTTACCTGCAGGTAGAGGGGATTATAACTTACTTTAGGAGCTACCATATAAAATCTCAGTCATTCGTATGACTGCTATTCTAAAATCGGTTTTTGTATTTGTCAACGAAAATTGGAAATTTTCCCGCACATTTCCAAGATAAACATGGACGATTCCGGAAAAACAACTATAATGTCCATATGGAGTCTTCTCCCCGCCACCTTTTTAAACACGATGTTCAGAGAATCTTCAATACATTCACCGCCCTTCTGGATGTACGTATCGCTTTTTTTACTGCCCGGGGAAAGGAAATCAAGGTAGGGTTGGATAAACCATGGTGTGGTTACTGTTCCCTGGTAAGAACGCGTCTCGACCTGGAGGCATTATGTACATCCAACGATGCAAAACGGATGAAAGAGTCTGAAGCCACGGGGGTGACAGTACGGTACACCTGCCATGCGGGTCTGGAGGAGGTGATAAAACCGATCACCCTCGGGTGTGAACCTGCCGGATTTCTCATGATAGGCCAGTTTCGCAACAGTTCTCATCCCCCGGGGGGTCTCGTTTCTCTCTGGAAAAGGAACGTCGATACCGATGAATTGAGGAAGGCATTTACCGCGGTCCCTTATTTCTCCCCGGAAAAAGCGGAACACCTTGTCTCCCTGTTCAACCTGCTGTGTGACTACATCGTTGAAAATCACATGATATACATGGACCGGAAAAAAAACATCAGCGATGTTCTTATTTACATGGAGAAGCACATCCAGACTCCATTTACGCTGGATGATGCCGCCACCCTGACAGGTTTAAGTCCTTCCAGGACAGCCCATCTGTTTCGCCAGCGGTACCGGAAGGGGTTTAAGGAGATGCATAACGAACTGCGGATAAGAAGGGCACAGGAACTCCTCCGGGGAGAAGAGAAGCTGAACATACAGCAGATTGCGGAGCGGACAGGATTCAGCGACCCCCTCTACTTCTCCAGGTTCTTTCGGAAACATACAGGCATGTCACCAAGCGCGTTCCGGATAGATCAGCATTCCAGGAGAGAAACCCCCGGTCCCGGGGACACTGAGTAACACACGGGCTGTATACCCGTTGTTTCCTTATAGATGTGTTCCACCGACCCGATGAATTCTTCCACCCTTCCTTTCTCCACAAGGGCGATCATACATCCGCCGAAACCGCCGCCTGCCTGTCGTGCGGCAACAACTCCGGGAGCCTTCTTCATCGCTCCATGCATTGCTTCCATCTGGGGAACGGTAATACCGTAGAGGTCCCGGGCTCCGGAAAAGGATTCATCGAACAATTGCTTTAAGCGGGAGAGATTTCACGCATGCAGTTCGGAAGCAGCTTCCAGTACCCGGATATTTTCCCGGACAATGAAGGAACATCGTTTATAACTCTCATCGGAGAGGTCCTGTTTTGCGGATTCCACGAACTCCGGGGTCACGTCCCGTAGCGTTTTTACTACAGGATAGGAGCGGCGGATTACATCTGCTCCCTTAAAGCACTGGTTCCTCCGCTTTTCGTACTCCGAATCGACCAGCAGGTGAGGCGCCCGGGTGTCGCAGATCACCGGCTGGACCTCTGCGGGCAGTGATACCTGTACATGAGAAAGCTCACGGCAGTCCAGGAGGATGGCACCTCCCTCCTTCCCGAACACCGATGTATACTGATCCAGGATGCCGCATGGCATACCCACGAACCCGTTCTCCGCCCGCTGGCACACCAGGGCCATGTCCTTTCGTTCAAGCCGGAACCCCCGGGCATGCTGAAACATCACTGCGGCGGCGCATTCCAGGGACGCGGAAGAGCTCAAGCCCCCCCCGATAGGCAGGGTAGTGTGGATAAGGCAGTTAACACCGGGGACATCGAAACCATCGTCCTTCAGCACCTGTGCCACTCCGCTCACATACTGAAGCCACACCGGTTGATTGCTGTTCCAGGGTGAATCTACAGGAAACGTCCCTTTCTCACCCAGGTCCAGAGACATCACTTCACTCTCCCCATCCTCCCGGCGGGAGAAGAGGATCCAGGTGTCCAGGTCCAGGGGCATGGTGAGTACATATCCCTCGTTGTAGTCGGTATGGCTTCCCATAAGGTCCACCCTCCCGGGTGCCCGGGCAACCATTTCAGGTGACGTGTTGAAACGGCTCCTGAACACTTCGGTCAGTTCGGCCAGTCGGTTGTTATCCATGATCTCTCTTAAGAAACGCACATGTTTCGATAAAGGCGGCAACATTCTCCAGGGGGATGTCGGACATAATCCTGTGAGACGGACCGTAGATGAGTCCTGTCCCGTCCCCTCCAAGGATACGGATACACCGCTTTCCCTCCTCTATCACATCCTCAGAGCTTCCGTGGGGGAGTACCTGCTGTGTAGAAAGTCCGCCGAAGAATGCGAGATCTTTTCCGTATTCCTTTTTCAGCCACCGGTGCTCCAGCACTTCCGGCTGGCACGGGTTGATGGAGGAAAGACCGATATCGACAAGGTCCGGAAGGATCTCCCGGATATCCCCGTCGGAGTGCATGATCACCGGAAGCCCGGCACCGGTGAACACATCGAACATCCTTTTATACCGGGGTTTGAACACCTTCCGCCACAGGTCAGGAGAAAAGAGGAGTCCCCTCTGGGCTCCCAGGTCGTCCCCGAAGTACCCCCCATCCACACCGGCTTCCACCCACTTACGACAAAAAGCGGTCTGGATTTCGGTGATTTTTTCCAGCAGGGCTTCACTTTGTTTCGGATCTGCATACATCATCATGAGGAAATCTTCCAGGCCTGTAAGAGACCAGGCCCGCTCGAACAGGGCGAAACCCAGATTGGGCAGGACAAACCGGTCCCGTCCTGTCCTCTCTTCCAGGATCAGTTCCGGAATCCCCTTGAAGAAATCAGGATTCTCCGGGTCCGGCCATGTATGACGGGTCATATCTTTGTCCCGGAGAGGATAATCCTTGACCCGGTACCCCTCTTCCGAGCTGTCGAACCCCACACCCCAGAGATCCCGGGTTACCGCCTGGTCCTGCTGCTCCTTAGTCTCTTCTCCTGGAGGCCGGGAGAAGTCCAATCTTAAGATGTGATTGTTAAAAAAATCAGGCAGATCCGCAGGCTCCAGGTTAAAGTATCCGGCGCACCTGTCCCCCATTCTACCGGTGTAACTCACCTGGCAGGGCAGCCGGTCCACCTGCTTTTTCTTCAATACTGCGGAAACCCGTTCCCGTTTCGATTGTTTACGAATCGTTTTCATATGTGTATCCATTGTAACGGCTGTATGGGAAAAACACTATGGAAAGATCAATCATGGACATGGATTTTTTATCGTTCCCAGGACAGTGCCGGGATGATAACGGCTATTCCCTTTCCCTTGTACATATCTCCTAGGCCATTTTCACTTCCAGCTTATGTTTTATCTTTTCCCAATTCGGTAAAATCTTTTCCAGTAAGTCATAAAATCCGGTACTGTGGTTATGATATGTTAAATGACAAAGTTCATGAATGATAACATATTCTATGCATTCCTTCGGAGCTTTAACCAAATTGCTATTCAGTGTAAGTGTTTCTCTATGTGACAGGCTTCCCCATCTGGTTTTCATTTTCCTTATCTGAAGTTTTGGTTTTCCAAGATTCATCTCTTCAAAATACCGCCAACATTCATCTAGAATTTCTCTAATCTTTAATACCGCTTTCTCAGAGTACCACTTATCTATTACTTTTTTTACCTTATCCGGACTTGCTTCTGATTTTACTTGTACTTTCAAATAACCTCGTGTCAGCTTTACACTATCGATATTTGATTCTTCTATTCTTAAACGGTATTGCTTTCCTAAATACAAATGTGTTTCGCCGCTTATGTATTGTCTGGCGGGAGTTCTTGGACTAAATTGTCCAAAATATACTTGTTGCTTTATTATCCATTTAGCCCTTTTAAGAATTATCTTCCGGATTTTCATTAAATCAGCTTTAACAGGAGCTCTTATCACAACACCGTTATTAGGATGCACTGAAATTTCAAGAGTCTTTCGTTTGACATAGCAAACGCTGAATTGAATCTCGCTATTACCATAAAAAATACTACCTTCAGATAAACTCATCTATCTCTCCGGTATTTTGCTGTCTTCATAGTAGTCATTAAGATCTCATCCATTTGAGCGAGTGTTAATTCAATACCTCTTTTTTCTTTTATTTCATCATACAAAAAATCATCGATGTCGTTTTTACCTTATTCTGCGCATCTTCATCATCCCAGAAATGAACCTTTGAATGACGCTTCAGGATTTCCTGAATAACTATTGCTGTATCTACAGAAGCATCTTCACACACTTGTTCATTGTCATGATTAGCTTTAAAGAATTGCTTCACGATTCCATAGAAAGCCATAGCCTCTTGATTACTATTGATTTTTCCAGGGATATCATCATGCTGAATATTCACTACTCTGTTTCGGATATCTATTGCTTTGTTCAGATAGTCCAGATCAGATATCCGTTTCGCACGGAAATCATCAATTGCCTGCTGTATTAAAATCGAAAAATTTTGATAGAAAGCGGGATCTTCCTCCATTTTTTCTGTGATAACTTTTTTTGTAGCATGAGCGATTGAGTCAGCTTTGGAACTATCAGATTTATCACTATAAATTCCCTGTTCTTCTTTAACTTCATTAAAACTTTTCTCATCGAAAATATTTACCGGTGCATTAAGCTGCAAAACTTTATTCGCCTGGATATGAGTATCAAGAAGTTTCTTTATTTTTGGTTCATAATCACGATATTGAATGGATTCCGCATATCGAAGTTTTACCGAAGCCTTAAGGTTCTGAAACCGCTTCAAATCGGCTTTATAAATATTAATTTTCTCTTCAAGTGTATTCATTATAAAGGATTCGGTTGAGAACGCGATTTGAAGTGTTCTGCCATAATCTGTTAATCGCTTGTAAAAATCTTCTCTTATGGCATCATCAGCTAACAGCTTTTCATATGCATCTTCATCATAACTGTTTTTTACTGCTTTAAAAATATCCCAGAGATCAGAATGACGTTGAGAAAGTTTATCTATTTCTTCATTTATCGAAATAAGTGTACCATTAATATCATCTTCATCAAATCCTTCGAACTCGCTGTACATTGTTAAAGCCTTATCCAATTCGCCGAGGATACTGGCATAATCGACTATATAGCCGTATTCCTTGTGTTCATATAACCGGTTCACCCGGGCAATTGCCTGCAGCAAGGTGTGTTCCCGGAGAATCCTGCATAAATAAAGCACGACATTGCGTGGAGCATCAAAACCGGTTAACAGTTTATCAATCACAATCAATATTTCAGGCTCAGAACCATTTTTGAATTGATTAATAAGCTGTTTGATATAATTTTCTTCATTTCCGTACCGTTTCATCATTTTTTGCCAAAATTTCACGACGGCATCGATAGATTCACCTTCCGTCTCTTCATATCCTTCCCGTGAATCCGGGGGAGACATAACAACCTCGGAAGAGACATACCCGATTTCATCCAGATATTCCTTATATTTTAAAGCAGAAACTTTATTGGGAGCTACAAGCTGTCCTTTAAAGCCTGTTCCCTGCCAGGTTGAACGGTAATGCTCACTCACATCAAAAGCCCGCATATAAATAACCTGTTCCGCCTTGTTTAACATTTCAGCGCAGGCATATTTTCTCTTCAGATCAGCTTTCTGATTGTTAGTGAGTCCTTGAGTATGCCGTTCAAACCAGAGGTCAATTGCCTCTTTATTCTGGGTCATTTCAACATGACGGCCTTCATACAGAAGAGGAACTACGGCGGCGTCTTCAACCGCTTGTGTAATAGAGTAATGAGGGTCGATCAAACCGCCAAACTTTGCAAAATTGTTCTTTTCCTTTTTTAGAAGCGGTGTTCCCGTGAAACCGAGATAGCAGGCGTTAGGAAACATCTGTCGCATCCTGGCAGAGAAGGAACCAAAATTAGTCCGGTGACTTTCATCTATCAGCAGAAAAATGTCCGGCGAATCATCCTGGTATTTCTTGATATTCAAGGCTTTATCAAATTTATGAATCAGTGTTGTTACGATACCGGCCTTATGTTCAGAAACCAATTCTAGTAAATGCTTTCCTGAAGTTGCCCGGCTGGGTTCCAGACCACAGGCGGCAAAGGTATTGCTTAATTGCTTATCCAGATCGGTCCGGTCCGTAACGAGAACAATACGGGGATTCCTTATAAAAGTCCCAAAAGCCAGATTTCTTGCCAGCATTACCATAGTAAGAGACTTCCCTGATCCTTGAGTATGCCAGACTATCCCGCCTTTTCTTTTTCCATTTGAATCCAGTTTTTTAATCCGATCCAGAGTAGATTTAATGACAAAATATTGCTGATACCGGGCGATCTTTTTAATACCGAAATCAAATACAGTAAATTTGAAAGCCAATTCCAGAAGACGCCCGGGGCGGCAAAGGTTAAAAAGGACCTGATCCTGTTCAGTGACTACTCTTTTTCCTTCGAAATCCAACTTATCAAAGAAACCTCTGGCCGGTTTAAAAACACCACTAAACAATAGAGACCTATCTGATTCTGATAAAGGCTTATTTACCATATCAACAAGCTTTTTATTAAGATTTTCTTTCCATATACTCCAGAATTTGGCTACGGAACCGGTTGTAGCATAGGTTGCTCCATTTTTATTTATCCCCATAACCAATTGGACAAAAATAAAAAGAGAGGGAATATAGTCATCATTCTGGTTCCGAATCATTTGCGAGACAGCCTGATCGACTGGTATTATAGGTGATTTGCACTCTATGACGGCGAGAGGAATTCCATTAACAAAAAGGACAATATCCGGTCTGACTATTTCAGAACTGCGGAACCGTTCTACTGAGTACTCAGCTGCAACGTGAAAGCAGTTACGGTCAAGATTAGTCCAATCGATATATTTAAGATTGAAACTCTTTGAATCGCCCTCAATGGTTTGCTCCAAAGCCACACCTAAGGTAAGGAGATCGTAAATTACCTCATTGGTCGTTAACAACCCGTCATATTTAACGCTTTTAAGTTTCTGTATGGCTGACTGGATATTTTCTTCGCTAAATAGATACTCCGCTCCTTTATAGTTGATTTTATTTATGGCTTTAAGCCGATTACGCAGAATATTCTCAAGCAGAACACCGGATACTTTTCCATTTCGTTCTTTAACGGTCTGTTCAGGAGTAATGTACTTGTAACCCAAGTTTATCAATAACTGTATAGCCGGAATCTGGGACAGGTACTCTTCGTTAAAACGAAAACTTTTATGGTTATATCCAGAGTGTTTCTCACTCATTCATGCACTCCCAAGGCATGCCAGTACGGTTTGAAACCATCTTCAACAACATTGGCCATGAGTGACAAAAACATACTGTAATCCCCTTTGACATGGGCTGTATCCAGAGCTTCATAATATTCCAATCGTTTTTCTACCGGCAGAACAACAGGCGGGTAACCGTCTTTCATCAACTCCAGGTTCATTAAAAGCCGGGCAGTCCTTCCGTTACCGTCAACAAAGGGATGTATTTTTACAAAATCAGCATGGACCCTTGACGCCCGTTCAACCGGGTGAAGGTTTCCTGCTTCGATCCCATACCAGGCAATGTAAGCTTCCATATCGGATTGTACATGCAAAAAGTCAGGAGGAACATGTTCAGCCCCGGAGATAGTAACGTTAACTTGACGATAAACCCCGGCATTCTTGTCATCAATGTTTTTAAGGATAAGCTGATGAATGGATTTAATGTCCCACTCACTTAAGGATTTGTTCTTTTTTACCAGTTCTTCGGCATACAGAATCGCTTCTTTATGATTAATCGCCTCAAGATGTTCCTGCATGGTTTTCCCGCCGATAGTGATCCCTTCCAGGACAACCTTGGTTTCTTTAAGAGTTAGGGTGTTTCCTTCTATGGCATTGGAGTTGTATGTCCAACGTAAGACCAGGTCTTCATG
>JAJSAL010000086.1 GCA_024274705.1 Spirochaetota bacterium | reverse complement strand
TTTTCCGGTAAGGTTGATCGAACGTATAATCTCGTCATAGCCTAAAAGATTCAGGTTATATTCTTCGGTTATCAAGGCAAACAATGATCCTGAAATTTTCTCCCTGGAAAGATTGTTCATATATTCTTTTCGAAAAAACTGAGGGTTTCCACCTATATCATAAGCGGACTCCTTGCTTCACTTGCCGGCATACTGGTGACGGCACGATTCGAAATGTCTTCGAAGTTTATCGGAGAGGGAATGGAGCTGAAAATAATAATAAGCTGTCTTATTGGGGGAGGTAGTATTGCCGGCGGTCAGGGGACTATTATCGGCGCATTCCTGGGCGTTATGTTCATGTCGTTATTAATCAACTCCTTCAATTTGTTTGAAATTGGCGCGTACTGGCAGAGTATTATTATAGGATTAATCCTGGTCAGTGTCGTAACATCTGATGCTTACCTTACTACACGAAAACTTAAAAATCTGGGCAAGCTATAAAGGAGATTACCGTGAAGGACACTTTCCTGATAGGCGTTGACGTCGGTGTCAGCTATGTTAAGGCAGGGGTGTATGACCGGAAGGGCGGCTGTATTAAAACCGTATCTAAACCGGCACCCGGTGAGTATCCGAAACCGGGAGTGTTCATACAAAAAAACGAGGAATATTTGTCGACGGTTGTGTCGGTGCTCACTGATGTAGTGGAAATTTCGGGTATCGACGGAAACAACGTAGCTGCCGTTGGGTTTTCCGGAGCAATGGGCGGAGCTACCGGGGTTGACGCCGACTGGAATGTTATTTTTAACTGGTCAATTCTCTCTGATACACGTTATCACCCGTATGTGACGCACATGCAGGACATTGCCGGGTCTCAAATATCTTCCCTCTCCGGTACAAATTTCCCCATATTCGCACCAAAACTCCTATGGTGGAAAAATAAGTATCCGGATCAATACAAAAAAGTACGAAAATTCCTGTTCCTCTGCGGTTTTCTTGTTGGACGGTTATGTGAAATACCGATAGATCAAGCCTTTACTGACCGAACGTATATGCAGATATCCAGTCTCGCTGATATCAGACAAGGGACTTGGTCGGATGACATTTGTAATGCCTTTGAAATAGAGAAAGGGCTGCTTCCTGTAATCGTCGATTCCTGCGCCATTGTCGGGAAGCTTTCAAAGAAATATGCCGGTTTATGCGGCTTGCAGGCAGGAACGCCGTTTATTGCCGGCGCCGGTGATAAACCTGCCGGTTCCCTTGGAGCGGGAATGGTGGATCCCGGCATATTGATTGATGAATCCGCATCCTATGGTGCCTTGAGCCTTTGTGTCGATCAATATGTTCCTGATACTGCTTTTAAAACCCTGGAGGTTATGCCGTCCCCGTTGAAAGGGCATTACTATCCATGGTTTTATATTATCGGTTCCGGAGTATCCCATACCTGGTTTAAAGATACTTTCGGAAGTGCTGAACAGGGAAGAGCGGATGATGCTGCATTATCCGGGTTCGCCGTTCTTGACGAAAAAGCTGCAACCGTACCTCCAGGATCTGAAGGGCTCCTTGCATTGGGGTTACTAGGGGGACGCGGGTTTCCCAGTGATCCGGACATCCGCGGAATGTGGATAGGACATACCTGGACTCATAAGAAGGAACATTTTTACCGTTCCTTACTGGAGAGTTTCGCCTACGAATATGGATGTGTTCTGAATGTGATGCGAAAGACCTATCCGGAACTGGTTATAGAAGAGGTGCGCGTAATCGGCGGGGGAGCTCAGTCTGATCTATGGAACCAGATTAAATGTGATGTAATGGGGATTCCCTACACAACATTGAACAGGGATGATTTCGCACTGTTAGGCGATATTCTGCTTGCCGGAAATGCTGTTGGGATATTCACTGATATAAAGAAGAAAGCCAGGGAATTATCAAAGAAAAAAGAAGGATTTACACCCGATCCGAAAAAGCATCGGTATTATGCTCAGTATATGAAAATATACGAGTCGGTTTTTGCAAAAGTCCGGGATATATATGTAGAACTTAAAGATATCCGGTAGTACTCTCAGTAAACAGTATAAGGAGTAATAGCGAATGACATCCAGAGAACGGGTAATGATGACTCTCGAACACGAGGAACCTGATAGAATCCCTTTAGATCTTGGAAGTGTTGGAAGTCTTCTGGTGGATGAGGTGTATTTTCAGACAAAAAAACTTCTGGGCATACAGGGCGATATTGAGCCCTACAGAAGAGGCAGTTCTGCAAATTACTACGATGAAAGGATTTTAGAAGCCCTCGATATAGACTTCCGCCATGTGTGGCTGCATTCTCCTGATAAACCTAAATCTGTTATTACTCCGGATAAAACTGTAACAGATGAATGGGGCATAACGTGGAGCTCTCAGGGTTCTTATCCTGAAGTATTTCCCCTGAAAGAAGCATTAATTAAAGATCTCGAAGATTATATGTGGCCTTTCCCTGATAAAACATGGGATTTACAAGAAATAGAAAAAAAAGCTTCGAGTTATCATAATAATGAGTATGCCCTGGTGGCAAAGGGAGTGTTCAGCGGGGGTGGGATCCTGGAGCGGTGCTGCTATTTGAGGTCAATTGATCAGTTCTTTATCGATCTTTATGAGAATGAAGATTTTGCAAGGTTACTGATTGAAAAGGTTACTGAAGTTGAACTTGCTTTATGGGATATCTATCTCGATGCTGTCGGCCCCTATGTAGATATTTTTCAGCGTGCTTCCGATCTCGGAACCCAGCTGAGTATGTTTATTTCTCCTGAGCTTTTTAGAAAGTTTCTTAAGCCCTATGAAATGAAAGTGATGGCGTTTATTAAGTCGAAAATACCCCGGGCAAAATACTGGTTTCACAGTTGCGGGGCTGTAGCGGATCTAATTGAAGATTTTATCGAAATGGGAGTGGATATTCTGAATCCGGTCCAACCCACAGCCGCCGGCATGAATTCTTTTGAGCTGAAGAAAAGATTCGGAAACCGTATCTGTTTCCATGGAGGAATAGATATTCAAAATGCTTTACCCGGCAGTCTGGATGATGTAAAAAAGGAAGTTGAAACCCGGATCCAGGCTTTCGGCCCGGGTGGAGGATATATCCTTGCCCCGGCCAATCATGTGCAGAATGATACTCCTCCTGAAAACGTACTCATGCTTTACCGGCATGCAAAAAAGAAGGGAACATATCCGATAAAAGTGTGAGGGAAAACAAGTGGACTTGAAATTAAGAAATAAAACTGCCTTGGTAACCGGTGGCGGTCATGGATTGGGAAAAGCCGTATGTACAGTGCTTGCAGAGGAAGGAGTATCCCTGGTTATTAATTATAATAAAAGACTCCCCTGCAAAAACACTCATTTCTACGAATGGAATTCCAGATTGTTTTTCCAATAGCATGAGTCCCAAATGTTTTTCACTCTATTTCATTCCAGATATCACTCGTTTTTTAACGTCATAGCGGGGGAGGTCCCCCTTT
>JAJSAL010000085.1 GCA_024274705.1 Spirochaetota bacterium | reverse complement strand
TTGTCAACAGAATGTTGCCCGGGAGAAATGCGCTGATGGAGAAGATGGTTTCAGCCACGACAGGAAACACTGCCGGGCACCACGGGGAAGGAAGAACATCCTCAAGGCGCGGAAATGACAAGGCCGGCTGTCTTCCCGGTAGAGTTCCAGGCACAACGATGAGATTGTATCGCTTCCTGCCCAGTAAATAGTAATGGTATCTCCAGGGTAAAACGGCATCGTCCGTTTGTCCGATTCAAGGGTAATGACGATCTGATACGGTACATCACTGCCGATTACAGTGGATGGCGTTTCCTCTTCTTCCGTTACAATGTAGCCGGAGCATCCGGTAGAAAGAAAACATGCAGTTATAGTAAGCGCTATTGCTGCCGGCAGGAATAACCTGTGTTTTATGCTGATCATAGGCTTCTCTATGGATTAAACACCGGAGAAAACCTTTTCTGTTACCGGGAATGCAATAAATAAGGCAGGGAAAGGATGCCCTCCCGAGGGGTGAAAGAATTGACTAAAACTCGTGCATTATGGTAGCGTATGTCTCTACCGGGCTGTAGCGCAGTGGTTTAGCGTACTTGACTGGGGGTCAAGGGGTCGGTGGTTCAAATCCACTCAGCCCGATAAAGGTGTAATGTACCATCTTTTGGTGCGTTGCACCTTTTTTTAGCTTGAATTGCGGATTTGAAACGGAGAAGCGGCGCGAATACATGGAGCGCAAACGACCAGGATGGTCGTTTAGCTTCGGAGGCGGCCTGGAAGGTCGAGACACGATGTCGAGACCTGGAAGGCAAATCCACTCAGCCCGATATAAGCATAATGTGCTGCCTTTGGTACATTATGCTTTTTTTATGAAGCTCTGAGTGGATTTGAAACGAGTGAGCGCGCCCACCAGGGCGGAAGCGGAACAGGATGTATCAGCAGACCTTCATGGATACTTACACCTTAGTTGCTTTAGTGAAGATCTGCGACCGGAAAAGAACTACATCAGGAAAGTACTGTTACGGCAAAGGCATAGACAGACCGTGCAGTAAAAGGAAACGTAAGGACTTACCGGATTAAATCTGATCTATCCCGGGTTACGTAATCGTGAAATCCGGGCAATTCCAGGTGAAGACAAGTATACTTTCTTCACTTTATTAATCTACTCGACCCTCCTGTATCCCCTGTATTGTATGTCGATGCGGGTACCACCGGTTTCGAGCTGTTCATGGTGATATTCCGGGTCGTTAAAATTAAAGATCGATGAGTCAACAGTGAACTCCAGATTGTCTGAAGAAGCCGAAAAGGACGGTTCCCCTTTAGTTCCAACAATGTTTGGGAATGATCTATCCTGATAATATCCCGGTCCAAAGGAATATAACCAAAGCGAGAAATATTTATCTTCCCCATCCAGTCCGTCTGTAAACAGGCCCGGTTCGCCACCTTCATCGATGGTTACTTCATATGTCACTGACCAGTATGATCCATCCCAGTCGATGTATTCTCCCATATACACTCCTGGATCGTGTTCGATATATTCACCGGTAATTATCGAATTCGGAAACACCGGAAAATACAACGCCTGCGGAGAATACACCCATTCGATTGCGACAAAAGCCGTACCATCTTCTCCCGGCTGTCCGCAGGATGTGATAAACACACAGAGAATTACACTGATGATAATTGCATATATTAGATTTCTCTTATTCATTTGTTCAAGCTCCTTCCCGATTACAAGATTACCTATTAAAAGCAAAAAGCATGCCGAAACAGAACAAACAGATTTAAAAGAGTGCTAACGTATTCCGGGAACACGAGAAGGTCACTACAAGCATCATCGTACTATTCACCATCACTACATGTACGAAGAATATAACCCGGGTTACTTCGCTTTGAAACTTCTGTTTCACAAACTTCCGAATTAAAAGTCATCTGAATCGAATGTACAGGCTTTCATGGATCCACTTGATGTACATTATATGAATTCAGACGACATCTCTATCGAGTACCATCGTGAATGCAATGAGTTCGTTGGTATCCCGGTTATTTCAGAACCGGTTATTGGGATAACAGAGGATATAACCGGGACAGGAATTCAAACAGGACCGGATATTTACCCTCCAGGCAGGGGCTTGGAAGGCACATACATCAGGCTATTACCCGGAATCGGTAGTATCAACGCATATGGCTGCCTCCTCTTCTATCTCGGGATGACCACCAGAATAGGAGACCAGTGGGTTTTCGATTCCGGGTTCGTGCCACCTCTATGTGGCGGTGCCTTAAGGAATAGTTTCAACGGTGTAGGTCCACATATTCTCATCGATATCAGGATATACATGGTAATCATAGAAAAAGTTCATTCCTCCGTCCCGCTTTTGTATTAACTCATGATGGAGCTTGTGCCCATCATTTTAAGTGATGGTTAATAAAAGATTCTTAAAATAAATAGTTTGCCAGTTTCAATAAACAGGATACAATTGGGTAATACAAAAACGACTTCGAGGTTGACCTACATGAAACAGCTATCATCCTATCTTTCCATCTGTCTGATTTCGGCATTCATGATCATATCATGTGCCTACCTGGAACCGATTATTCAGGAACTGTTTCCTGAATCGGAGACAGATAGTAAATCATCATCTTACACTGAAGAAAAAACACAAATTGTAATATCTTCAAAGAACAGAGAAGACAACACTGATGAGCAATCCAA
>JAJSAL010000084.1 GCA_024274705.1 Spirochaetota bacterium | reverse complement strand
GTCCAGGAGTATAACACCTATGTGTTTTTCCTGTACGAGATCCAATATGCCGCTGCCGTTGGTTGTCTGGACGAGGTGGGTTATTCCGCCGGACCTGAGCATGTCTCCGATCGTTTCCAGGACCAGTTCCTCATCATCTACAATGAGAACGGAAAATGAAGGATACAAATTGGCATTCATTGGATATTCTCCGGAGTTTCGAACTGATGGTGTACCTACCCACCATCGGCTACAAGCATATACAATCTGACCATAATTGCAAGGCGCCCCACCCCACAGCATAATCAGTGGGTTGATTTTTACAGCCGGTTTCAATAAGGTTTACCAGGCTGGAAATGACGGTTTCCGCTGTACAGACAAGATGAAACTTCGAGGAAAATCAGTTTCATGAAAAAACACCTGTTAGCCATAGATTTGGGGGCCTCCGGGGGAAAATGTTTTACCGGTTCTTTCGATAAGGAAGAGTTTCTCTTCCAGGAGATCCACAGGTTCGGACACGAAGGTGTCTCCTTTTTTATTCCGGACCGGAAGGGATGTGTCCGGGAGAGGACCTACTGGGATGATACGGCCATTTATCACCATGTTATAAGGGGTCTGCAGATCTTCCGGCGGGAAATTGCTCCCTCCCTGGATTCCATTGGGGTGGACACCTGGGGTGCAGACGGACAGTTCATCACCAATGACGGCGATCTCCTGGGTAAAGTATTCTGTTACCGGGACCACCGGCTGGATAGTATGATCGATGAAGTGAAAAAGTGCATCGATGCCCGGCGGGTGTACGAACTTACAGGGATTCATTTTCAACCCTTTAATGAGAGCAACCAGATCCTCTGGTTTGTGCGGAACAGGCCGGAACTATTCAGGCTTGTCCATCGTTTTCTGCCTATTCCATCACTTTTCTACTATTATCTTGGGGGATCCTCACAGGTGGATTCTTCCTGGGCCAGCGTTACCCAGCTAATGGATGCAAGGAAAAAGGAGTGGTCCGAAGAAATACTCGATGCCCTGGGAATTCCCTTGGGTATCATGCCGGAAATCGTACCTCCGGGTACGCAAATCGGTACCATCCATGAAGCTCTGGCGAATTTCCTGGGGCTTAACAGGGCCGCCCTGGTAGCTATCGGCTCCCACGATACGGCATCTGCTTTTGCCGCAGCTCCGGTGGAAGATCCTGACGAATCGCTTATCGTCAGCTCCGGAACCTGGTCCCTGGTCGGAAAACTCGTACCGGAACCGGTAACGACCCGGGAAGCTTTCGAAGGAAATATCAGCAATGAAGGCGGTGTCGGGAATATCCGGCTTCTCAAGAACTGTATGGGCACATGGCTCGTCCAGGAACTGCGCCGGCAGTGGGCTGTAGAAGATGGAAAGGAAACGGACTGGGCGGAACTGGTTGCCCTGGCGGATAAAGCGCCGCAGTTCACGTCCCTTATCGACCCGGATGACCCTTCTTTCTACAATCCACAGAACATGGCGCAGGCTATCGATGCATTCTGCAAAGAAACTGCACAGTCTGTTCCGGAAAACCGCGGGATGTATCTCCGTGCGATATATGAGAGTCTGGCATTAAAATATCGGCTGGTGAATGAACTTATCTGTTCTGTGAGTAATACTTCGACAAGGAAGGTGCACATCGTAGGCGGAGGTTCGAAAAACAGGATGCTCAACCAGTTTACGGCGGATGCCCTGGGAGTTCCCGTTGTTGCCGGTCCGGATGAAGCCACTGCTGCCGGAAATATCATGGTTCAGGCTTTAGGGCTCGGCATGTTTTCTACTCTCAAAGGTGCACAACAGTGTGTTGCCGGTGCGTTTCCCCTTGAAACCTGTCTCCCGGAGAAGAAAGAACTCTGGGAGAAGCAGTACAACCGGTTCAAACAGATCTGCCGGTAAAACGCCGTCCCTGTTCGTACAGGAGCAATACACCACGACCTGCGGGACTCGTTCCGTCGAAAGGTATTCAGAAAACTTGACTGTAATGCTCATAGTATATAGTTTTTACTATAGTACGGGATGTGAAAGGAGTTATTCATGGCAAAAGCGGAATGGAACGGCAAAATAATTGCTGAAAGTGATATATACGAAGTAGTGGAAGGAAATGTGTATTTTCCCCCTGATTCGGTACGCAAAGAGTTTTTCAGGGAAAGCAGTACTCACACAACCTGCCCATGGAAAGGAAAAGCAAGCTACTATACCCTGGAGGTTGATGGGAAAAAAAATAAGGATGCAGCCTGGTATTATCCGGAACCAAGCAAGCTGGCGGAGAGGATAAAAGATCATGTTTCCTTCTGGAACGGTGTGAAAGTGGAGGAATAGGTCCCGGTCAGCCCGGGGTCAGGCTTTTTTCTATCCGGCCGATTATCTGATCGATAAGAACAGCCAGAAGTGCGGCGGTAATAGCCCCTTCCAGCACAAATGCCGGATTGTCCCGGATAAGACCTGAAATGATAGGGTTGCCCAATCCGCCTGCTCCTACGACTGCACCAATGGTTGCAGTCCCGACGTTTACCACGAGGGATATACGCACTCCCGTGAATATAACCGGTGCGGCAAGGGGAAGTTCTACTTTGAAGAGAAGCTGGGTGTGAGTCATACCCATTCCCATTGCAGCTTCCTTAACAACCGGAGATACCTCTTCCAGCCCTGCTATGGTATTGCGGAGGATCGGGAGAATACTGTAAAGAAACAGTGCTATCACGGTGGGTTTGAATCCAAAACCGATAGCTGGTACAGCCAGGGCGAGAACAGCAACCGGCGGTATAGTCTGGCTCAAGGAACCGAGATCACTCACAATCCCCTTGAATCCCCTGCCCCGTTTCCTGGTAACGAACACCCCTAAGGGAATTGCGACTATCACGGCTGCAAGGCTGGATACCGCTACAAGGATCATGTGTTCTCCTGATAACTGTGCAAGGTTTGCCCTGGGATAAATCACTTCTTCTGCGTCAGGGAAGAGGGCTGTAAGTAAGGATTCCCATACACTCATATTGAATACGAGGAACAGGAAAACTCCCACTGCAGCGGCAAGAGCGATCCAGGGAAGAAACTTTGAAACCGCTGATTCAGAGGACCTGTTCACGATTCTGAAACCCTTTCGATGTCATGGAGGCTGATCTCCCCGATCAGTTTCCCTTCCTTATCGATTACCGGTATATTCTTGATGCCTTGTCCGAGCATTCTGGAGAGTACCGATTTAAGGGAGTATTCCGGCGTTACGGCAACATCCGGTACGGAAATCTCCGAATACCCGGAGAGAGGATCTGAGGAAAAAAGCGGGTGTTTTACGTCTATCCACCCGTGAAGTCTGTACCCGGAGTCTACTGCCCACACGAAGCTGTATCCCTTTTCCTTAAAGTCCTGGAGTATACCCCTTAGGGCTTCGTCTTCGATGTTCACGGCTGTCGGTTCTTTCATTGCCTGGGCGGCATCGTACCTGGCCAGTTTTTTCAGGGAACGGTCGGAACCGACAAAGTCGCGTACAAAAGAATTGGCCGGGGAGGAAAGGATCGTTTCGGGAATATCATACTGGATGATTCTTCCGTCTTTCATAATGGCAATCCTGTCCGCCAGGCGGATTGCTTCATCCAGATCGTGGGTGACGAACACGACGGTCTTTTTCAACTGCCGCTGGATAGCGAGGAACTCGTTCTGGAGTACCAGCCTTCCCAGGGGGTCGACGGCGCCGAATGGTTCGTCCATCAGCAGAATAGGAGGATCAGCTGCAAGAGCTCTTGCCACGCCGATACGCTGAGCCTCACCGCCGGAAAGCTCGTGGAGATATTTACGGCTGTACAGTGCCGGATCGAGACCGATGAGATCCATCAGCTCCAGAACGCGATTGTCGATCCGGTTACGCTCCCATTTCATGAGGCGGGGTACAACTGCGATATTATCGTGTACGTTCATGTGGGGGAAAAGACCGATACTCTGGATCACATAGCCTATAGTGCGGCGGAGCAGTTCCGGTTTCTGAACTCTGTTCTCCCGGCCGTTTATGAGAATGGTTCCTTCCGATTGTTCGATCATCCGGTTGATCATTTTTAAAGTTGTGGATTTTCCGCAGCCTGACGGACCGATGAGAACACACACTTCTCCCTGTTGGATTGTCAGGTTCACAGAATCTACAGCTTTGATATCTCCGAACAGTTTTGAAACCTGCTGAAGCTGAATCACCGGGCACCTCCTTCGTCCTGTTTAAGCAGCCTTAATCCTTCAGGTGTAAACAGCCGAATGATGAGCTGCATAATTCGATCCACAAAAACAGCGAGGAGAACTACCGGAATCGCACCTAGAAGGATGAGGTCCGCTGCTGCCTGGCCTAATCCCTGAAAGATGAAAAAACCGAACCCGCCGGCGCCGATAAGGGCGGCAATGGCTGTATTGCCGATTGCTTGAACCGCAGCCAGGCGAAGACCGTTAAGGAGGATAGGTGCGGCCATAGGAATTTCTATGGTAAAGAGGAGCTGCACCCTGCTTAACCCCATTCCTTTTCCTGCCTGGATGACGGCGGGATCAACTACTTTGAGACTGGTATAGGTGTTCCTGGTTACCGGCAGCAGCGCGTACAGGGTCAAGGCTATCAGCGCCGGAGTGGTCCCGATCCCCCGGATTCCCATGGACCTGAGGACCGGAAACCTGGTGGAAAGAAAAGAAAGGGGAGCTATGAGAAGACCAAAGAGGGCGAGACTGGGTATAGTCTGGGCTGTATTCACGGAATAAAATACGGGTTTTTCAGCCCGTTTTTTCCTGTATGCCAGGATCCCTAAGGGAATGCCGATAATCATGGCGAGACCCACACTGGAAAAAGCGATTGATAGATGATTCAGAAACTCCCGGGTGAAGCGGTCCTTTTTCACGAGGAATTCCTGGATGATGGAAAGCCGGTTGAACATACCCGTTGTTCCCATGATGAAAAGGATGATGATAAACAGAAAGGAAAAGAAATACCGGAGAACAGGTTGTCCGATTTCCCTGGCTGCAGCAGCGGTGATGATGTACCCCCCTAGCAGCAGAACCCATGCTCCGGATCCTAAGGAAACCCGGCTGAAATCGGCAGCTCCGGAAAGAAGATTTTTCGTTGCAGCGGAGAGGGCAGTGAATGTAAGAACAATAAACAGATTTCCAAGTCCTGCCAGGACCAAAGGCATACCGGGAAAGGAACGCCGGAGTATCAGGGCTCCGGCGATCAGCACCAGCACTGTAATCAGTATTGTCAGGTACTCAGGACCTGCTGCACTCCACAGCTGAACCGGGATTCCTTTTGCCAGCCGGTTTTCCCGTAACACGGCAAAACCCATGAAAAATGCAAAGGAACAGACCGCCAGCCCAACCAGGGATGTGCCGAAAAGGCCCTGCTGTTTGGTTTCCACAAGAAAGTATTATTTCAGGAAGTTATGTGCCTTCAGATACTCTTCCGCCACTGCCCCGGCGTCCTGTCCTTCGACTACAATTTTTCCGTTCAGGGACTGGAGTTTCACCAGGTCCAGGGAGAGAAAAACCGGTTTCAGGATCTTTTCTATATCGGGATACATTTCCAGTACACCTTCGCGGATAATCGGCGCCGGTTCATACACCGGCTGCACCTCTTTCGTGTCTTCCAGAACGAGGAGTTTGAAAGCTGCTATGGATCCGTCTGTGCCGTAAGCCATGGCAAAATTCACCCCGTCCGTCTGTTCTGCTGCCGCCTTTTCCGTCTGCGCCGTGTTCCCTCCGGCCAGGATCAGAAGCTGCTCTTTCGTCAGCTTGAAACCGTAGGCTTCCTCGAATGCCGGGAGGGCTGCCGGACTGGTTGCGAACTCCTCGGAACAGGCTATCTTGATATCCCCTCCGCCGTTTGCATAGTCTGCCAGATCTTCCAGTGTTTTAAGCCCTTCTATTTCGGCCAGGTCCCGCCGGACTGCTATTGCCCATGTGTTGTTCGCAGGGGCGGGTGTCAGCCAGACCACTTTATTGGCATCGTAGTCGAGCTGTTTCACCTTCTCATACCCGAGCTTAGGGTTTTTCCAGATTTCCGGCTCGTTGCTGGAAAAGAAGAACTGTCCGTTCCCTGTGTACTCCGGGTAAATATCGATCTCCCCGCTGCTTATGGCCTTGCGGATCACGTCGGTAGGACCGAATTCTGTTCTGTCTTCCGTGGGTATGCCGTTTGCTTCCAGCACTTTTACGATCATCTGGCCGAGTAACGCCCCCTCTGTGTCTATCTTGGAACCAACCACTACTGGGGTTTTTACTATACCTTTCTCACCGGTTCCTCCCGCGAATACAAAAGAAAGGCTCAGAAACAGAAAGAGCAGGATTATGCTTATTTTTTTTGCCATTTTTATCTCCTTTTTAGGTACGTACCAATAACATATGAGCCGGGATAGCATAAGTCAAGGGAATAGCTGTACCGGGTAAAGTAAACTTCTTCATCGATTTTAATCAGGGTACACCGTGTAAATACGGTTCCGCAGAATACAGGATGCCCGGGGCTTCATCCTGGGGCATATCCGGGATACCAAACGGCTTAGGGTCTTCGCCTGCTACGAAGTGACCGGTAGAGGTAAAAAGGCCGATTTTAGCCCGGGAAAGATCTTTTCGAAACTGAACAAACGGCCTTTCGGTGTAGGTGAATTGTGCCGGACCTGCATATGCCTCTATTTGTCCCTGGACCAGATGTTCGATAACACGGGTGAAGCTGCCGTCATTCAGGGAAGCTCCTGTTTTCGCAAGGAGCCCCTGTAAGAAGTCGGCTGCGTTTCTATCGTTCATATGAGAGAGAAATTTAAAATTGAGATCATTCCGTTTCCCATAGGAAAACGAGTTTTTAAACTCTTTTAAACTCTCCTTGCCGTTATCTTCGTGAATTTCCATTGTTTTCCTTCCCTTGCGTATTATGGTTTTAAATCGGCAAAAATCCAGAACGCCTGGGCGAACTAAAGACCTGTATAGGACCCGCCCACCACTAACAGGTGTTCAGGCAGTTCCTTGAGTGCGAGGATACCCTTATTGTCGAGCCATAGAACAGTATCGATCCCTGTGACCCTGGGGTATCCGGGCACGGGTGCCGGTGTGGATGATGATTTTGTCGCCGTACAACGTTTCATCCCCCACCTTTATGGTGTGATCATCAAGAAACGATGCCTGGCCGTGATAAAAACCGGTACATCCCCAGTTGACGCAGGTTCCCCCTGTTTTGTCCGATTCAACAATACCTATGTTGAAGTTCAGGTCGAGTAAATCAGGCAGTATCGTCCCGGTAGCCTGACCGGTTCCTACCAGAATAATGTCGTATGTTTTCATAATACGTTCCTAACACTCCTGCTGTACCTGCGTTTTACTTTTAACAACGTTAAAAGGAGAGATTCTTAAAAACCTCTTCGAATAAAGTATCTATTATTGAGAATACGAAAACAAGTCTTTAGCTTTTTAAGCCGAAATGAAGTAGGCTGGATAAATACGTTATTTCCGGATGTGAGATATAGGGGGATCGGTAGAGATGTATCCCCCGGGGAGAGATCGAGCCGGAAGATGGTGATTCAGGAGATGATGCCTCCCGGGCGCTGAGTGGGTATATGCCGCCGGAGCTGATATAACAAGGAGTAGAGATAATGAGTTTTGAATTCTGGTTCATGTTGCCTGCCGCAATCGTCATTGCAACCATAGCGATGGCCTCCGGGGTGGAAGGTGCCCGGCAGAGTTTCCGTGGCAACCCGTGTCTTTATTTAATGATCGCCAATGTGGTAATGAAATAGCAGGGTGTTGCCGCCGTGATAGACACAACCCTGTCCCGAAAAGAAATTGATCGTTTTCAGCATGAGATTCTTTCCTATTACACTCTCTTTGGCAGAGAGTTCCCCTGGAGAGACACCCGGGATCCCTACAGGATACTGGTATCGGAAATCATGCTTCAGCAGACCCAGGCAGGGAGGGTAACAGAAGCTTATCCCCGGTTTCTGGCCGCTTTTCCAACCTTTGAATCCCTGAGTCTGGCATCCCTGCAGGATGTATTACGGGTGTGGCAGGGGATGGGATATCACCGGAGGGTGAAGGCGCTTAAGGAGATTGCAGTACAGGTCATGGAGGAGTACAACGGCAGCCTTCCGGACGATCCGAAACTGCTGGAATCGTTTCCCATGGTAGGGCCTGCCACGGCCCGTTCCATAGCCGTATTCGCTTTCAACAAACCTGTCGTGTTCATCGAAACGAATATACGCAGGGTCTATCTTCATTTCTATTTTCCGGAAGAGCTGAAAATCTCCGATTCGCGCATTCTTCCCTGGGTGGAAGCGACCCTGTTCATTGAAAACCCCCGGAGGTGGTACAACGCGCTGATGGATTATGGGGTGAAGCTGGCAAAAGAGAATGTTAATCCAAACCGGAGAAGTGCTCACTACAGCCGGCAGAAACCTTTTCAACACTCGAACCGGCAGCTTCGGGGAAAGATTTTACGGTATCTTGCACAGCATGGAAAGGTGGAATGGGAAGCGTTGGGGAAAAACCTGCAGGCGCCGGAGGAGAGAATCACGTACTGCCTGGAAGCCCTGGAAAAAGAGGGATTTCTCGTGTGTGAGGATGCAGACGTTCGTTTGACGGAGAGCTGATTTTATTCCGGTGCCTCATCGTCCAGACGGAAAAAGTATACATTTCCCTGAATTGTCGGACATATGATGATATCTCCTTCTGCTACTGCCGGAGAGGAGAATATCCTTTCACCGAGGTCGTAGGAGGCTATAAGGTTCCCGTCCTGGGAGAGAAGATACAATGTTTTATCGAAAGACCCGATCACGATGAGGCCGGTGCCCGTCAGCGCCGGGGATGCTACTACTTTCCCCGCTGTTTTAAATTTCGTATACAGCGTGCCGTCGGGTTCGAGAAAGTACACATAGCCGTCAAACGAACCGAACACGATATGACCCCCGGCCGTTTCTAACGGCGATGCATGGACCCGTCCGCCGGTTTTATACGCACTGACAATCTCCCCCTGCCTGTTGAAAATATAGAGGTATCCATCGTAGGAGCCGACGGCTATATTCCCGTTACTCAGCTCCAGGGGTTGAGAGTGCATAATCCACCCGTTCGTTTCGATACGGTGTGCAACGTCCCCATTGCTGTCGATGAGGTAGATATACTTGTCATTAGTGCCGACGGCAACCAGGTCACCTGAGAGTACTGACGGGCTTCCATGACTCAGCTTTCCCGTCCTGATACGTTTCTGTATCCCCGATTGCGGGTCGTAAAATACTATGCGGCCCCGGTTGGTTCCGAAGACCAGGGTCCCATCGGAAAGTTCCACGGTGTTGGTAAATATCGTCCCCCCGGGCTGTATGGAATAGATATATTCACCATTCAGATCGAAGAAATAGATGTGTCCGTCGTATGAACCTATAGATATGCGCTTACCCGAGAGCTCTTCCGGGGTCGCGTGGACCCAGCCCAGGGTCTTGAACCTTTTTATCAGTTCCCCTTCCGGGGTAAAAAAGTACACGGACTTGTCATGGGAACCGACGGCTACCGTGTTTTCACTGGTTACCACCGGCGTGGAATACACAGGACCGCCTGTTTTGTATGTATTGATCAGTTTGAGATATACCCCGGGGGGTTCCGAAGGGAGACCGGTGCCTGTTCCCGTTGTTGCGCAGGAAAGTATGGAGATAACGGCAGAGGCGGTAAGGATGCATGTTGCGAGAATCTTACAACGTTTCATCTACGGTGGAGATGCAGATATATCACGTATAAGGAGCATTGTAAACCGATTGACTGTTTTCCTGCAGTATCAATTGATACGAAACATGACGGAATTCATGGAACCCGGAGCTGCATGTAAAAAAAGCAGCTCTATGCCGGTGGAGGCGTTGAAAAATCAACCGGTTTTAATCCATATCCGAGTGGGATATGCCGTATTTTTCTTTTTCCTCGATATTTCCCCTGGGTTCCACATGGACCATGATGTCGTACACGTTGGGGAGCTGTTTTTTTATCGTACGCTCTACCTCAATGGCAATATCGTGGGCATCGGTAACACTCATGGACCCGTCGACCTCGATGTCGAGATCGATCATGTAGAGAGAAGATAGTTTTCTTACCCGTGTCCTGTGAGGATTTATCGCACCCTTGGTCGTTTTAAGCGCTTCAAAGATACAGTTATATACCGATTGATCTTTCACTCCGTCCATGAGTTCCGTATTTATTTCCAGGAAAATACGTACCGCGGTGAACATGATCCAGCAGCTGATCATCAGGGCGATAATATTGTCTATTACAGGAATGCGCAGAAAGACGATGAATACAAGTCCGCCGAGTACACCGGTTGAAATGAGCACATCATTCTGCATGTTTTTGCTGTTGGCGATGAGGATCCCGCTGTCGATACGGTTACCGACTTTTCGGAGATAGACGGACAGCAGTATTTTACCCAGGATGGAAATACCGATAACATACAGCGTCAAGGTGGGGGGTATTCCCCTGGTAACCGGATGAATAAGTCCTGATACTGAACTGCGCAACAGTTCAAATCCTACGATAAACATCACGAAGGACATGATCGAGGTAGCAATCGCCTCTGCCCGGAAGTGCCCATATGGATGCTCCGGGTCCGGAGGTTTGGAGATGATAATGGCGGTAAAGAGGGAGATAATCGACATGGCAATATCTGATGTACTGTCTATGCCGTCTACGATAACAGAAAGGCTTCCGGTGTAGAGGCCGGTTGATACCTTAAGAAGAGCAAGTATTCCGTTCCCGATAATTCCAACCCACGATGCCGTCTTGATTATCCGTGCGCGTTCGTCAATCATGTTCGGTTATTATACCCGGGAAACGGATTTTATTCGATGACCCGTCGTCTTTTCTGTTAAGAATTATTGCCCTCCCTGCCCCCTTTCGATACTACCGGCGAACGTATTTCGGGGTTACAGGCTGCTCATAATCTCAGCAGTATCTGCCAGGACAGTCCAGGTTTTTTTATAGGTTTCCAGTATCGATCTGTATTGTTTGCTTCTGTGGGGTTCAGGACAGGCTCGGCTTTTGATACGGATGATCTCATCGACCCTGTTTAAATCGTCCCAGTATCCGCCCCCCACAGCTGCAACGGCAGCAGCACCCAGGGATGCTGCCTCCTGGTCGATATCCGCCTTGACGAAATCGGTTCCCCAGATATCGGCGAACAGCTGCCTCCAGAAAGGGCTCTTTCCACCGCCGCCTACGACCAGTACCTCTGCTTCTACTTTGCACATGGTTTTTAGTTTTTCATACATGATCGCAAGGTCCATTGCTATTCCTTCCATGACAGCCCGGATCATGTCCGCCCGGGTGTGACGCAGATCCAACCCTAAGAAAGCCCCCCGGATATATGAAACCAGGTGGGCTGCAGACCCGCCTGCCAGGGACGGGTTGAAGAACAGCCTGTTTGCTCCCACAGGAGATGAGGCTGCTTCCATGGTCATGAGTTCGAAAGGGTCTTTCCCTTCAGCTTCCGCTTGCCGGACCAGGTCTTTACACACCGTATCTTTCAACCAGGCAAAGCTCGAACCGGCGGAAAAGATGGAAGTTGCAGAGGTGAACATCTCCGGAACAATATGGGTAAACACGAAGGGTTTAATTTCACTGTTAATCACCGGGTCCCTGGAGGAAATCGCTATCCAGGCTGATGAACCCAGGGAGAGATATACTTTACCTCCCCGGGTGTTCCCGGCACCCAGGGCCATGCAGGAGTTATCCACACCTCCGCACATTACTTTTACCGATGTCTCCAGGCCGAGACGTGCTGCGGCATCTCCGGTCAGGGTTCCCAGGGTGTGGGTCGAAGGTACGATATCCGGCAGCAGGGCACGGTCAATACCGCTTGCCTGCAGCAGTTCATCATCGTAATCCCATCCTTTCAGGTTATAGACACCGGAACCCGAGGCATAAGAATAATCCGTACTGATGACACCGGTAAGACGGTAGTTGATATAATCTTTGGATCCGACTATTTTGTCGATCTTCCGGAACATGTCCGGATTATTATCCCTGTACCACATGATCTTGAAGATGGAATAACATTCCCTGGAGAATCCGTTGCCCGTACGCCGGTACCAGGTTTCCTGGTCGATACGGCCGAAATACTCCTTGGTCTGTTCCCCGGTCCGTGTGTCCGACCAGATGGGAACCTGAGCCTGGAGGAGATTTCCTTCGGCGCCGAGGGGTACAACAGCCAGGCTCTGACCGGATAGGGCGATACATCGTACCGAGGAGGGGGAAGCACCCCCGGTGCTGAGGAGCTGTTTCGTGCCCGTACAGACAGCCTGCCACCACTCTTCGGGTTTCTGTTCATGCCAGCCTGTTTCCGGGTAATACGTGCTGTACGGAACGAAAATCGAAGCCAGGCATTCTCCCCTTACAGAGTAGAGGGATGCCTTGTTCCCGCCGGTTCCCAGATCAAAGGCCAGTAGTGTGTCCATCAGGATCGAGCCTTCCTGGAGGTGCTTTCCCGGATTATTTCCATGGACGCGTCAACATTGATACCGAACCTGGTTACCCCCAGTTTGTGCATTTCCAGGAGGGTGTCCAGTGTCCGGATGCCTCCGGCGGCTTTCACCTGTATCTCTCTGCCGACGAAACCGGTAATGAGCCGAATGGTTTCCATGGTGGCTCCGGTAGGCGCCCATCCGGTGGAGGTCTTGATGAACTCCGCACCTCCGTCAATGCATAACCTGCATGCGGTTTTTATCTGTTCTTCCGAAAGATAGTACACTTCCAGGATCACTTTTACCGGAACGCTCCCGGCAGCTTCAATGACGGTGTCTATTTCTTCTTTTACATAGGCGGTATCACCGGATATCAGTTTCCCTATGTTGATCATCATGTCCATTTCCTGGACGCCGTCTTTTATGAGCTGTTCTGCTTCCCTGACCTTCACTTCAAGGGAGTTCCCCCCGGAGGGAAACCCCACGGGGGATCCGATGAAAATATCATCCTCACCTTGAAGAAGTTCTTTCAGAAAGGGTACCCAGGAGGGGAGTACGTGTACTGCGATGAAACGGTACTCTCTTGCATAGGTCGCCAGTTCCCGGATCTCCTTCTCTCCATGAGGAGCCTGTACAGCGCTGATATCGATCATTCGTGCAATATCGTGAGGCTTCAGCTCCATTGGTATCTGTCCTTTTGTTAAGCTGTTAGTGTTTTCTATTCTCCAGGTAAACCTTATACTGATGCATATCGCCCCGAATGATCGACAGGACATGTTCGAAGGGCGTTCCGTCTTCTAGCCAGGTGGTTCTCCGGTTATGGAATAGGGGAATCGTTTCCGGCAGCTGCAGCATCTCTGCTTCGAGGGGCCCGCTTAAATAGACATTTATGGTGTCTACCGCACAGTGTAGTTTAAGGTCGTATTCCGATTCTAAGAGTTGGTACAGTCCGAGATGTTTAAGCTGGTCCTGCCGTTTTTCCAGTCCCGGCACAACCCGTGCAAGGATATAGTTATTCACATATGCAATGGGTATGCCGTCTGCGACCCGGGTCCGCTGAATCCAGTATACCTTTTCAGCTTCCGATATTTTAAGTTCTTCAATTACCCTGCTGGGAGCGTTGATTTTTGAAATGGAGAGAAGACTGGTCTCGACAATTATCCCTTTTTCAGTGAGGGAATCGGTAAAAGAACTCAGGTAATTCAGGTTCTGGGCTGATTTCGGATCTTTTATAATGGTGCCTTTCCCCTGCTTTCGGACAACATAACCTTCTCTTTCCAGGATGCCGATGGCGCTTCGTATCGTGGTCCTGCTGGTATCGAAGTATTTTATCAGTTCGTCTTCAGTGGGTAGAAGGTTCCCCGGTGCATATATCTTCCCTTCTATGTCATGCTTCAGAGAGTCAACTACCTTCCTGTACAGAGGCTTACTGGTTTCACTCATAAATATTACAATGAATTATAACAAAACATTACTATATGTCAAGGAAGAATTTGAAGAATTATCGAATTCAGGACTGGATGAAAAGGTGTCGACCCTTTTGGTATTAGCAAATAATGTCGTATCATCTATAATGCTGTTGTTGTATAGTGATTACTATCGTATTAGGGAATTAATGTATCGTTATTTATTTCTCCTTGACAAAGAGGTTTGCATCATTAATAATGAATAAACGGTAATGATAATTATGTTGGCTGTTGAACTTGGAATACTTCTATAGGACTGGCTATGAAAATCAGAGAACATCCCGCTGACCGTGCAACCGGCAGATTCGATAATGTAAAATCCAGTTATGGATTGTTTCTCGCCCTGGGTATTATTCTGGTTATCGCACTGTTTGTTAATATATTTGCAGGACTCAATTTTTTTAAAATCAGCAACCTTTCCAACGTATCCCGCTCAACATCTATCCTTGGTGTCGTATCGGTAGGACAATTGCTTGTAATCATCTCCGGCGGACTCGACCTGAGTGTCGGTGCCGTTATGTCCACGGCAGATGTACTAGCCGCAGGGCTCATGGAGGGAAGCAATGCCCTGGTCTGGGGCGTCAGTTTTCTCTGCATCCTCATGGGAGCACTCGTGGGTCTGGCAAACGGACTGCTCATCACCAAACGCAGGGTTCCTCCGTTTATCGCAACGCTGGGTATGTCTATTATTTTGAAAGGGGCGCGCCTCATCTTTACAAAAGGGGCACCGAAAGGAGACGTCCCGGATTTGCTCCGCTTTTTCGGAATCGGCAAGATCCGGGGCATTCCGAGTATCGTTTTTGTATTTGTGGCAGTTGCTGTATTGATTGCAGTTCTGCTCAACAGGACCGGCTACGGAAGGAGGCTCTATCTTACAGGAAGCAATGTAACGGCGACACGGCTGTGTGGGGTAAAAACCGATAGGGTAATCATCATTGCTTACATGGTTTGCAGTGCAACTGCCGCTCTCGGCGGACTCCTTATAGCGGCGTACACGGGGACTGCGGACAACTGGGCAGGTAGAGGATTCGATCTGGACTCTATTGCCGCAGTCGTCTTAGGTGGAGCGGTTATCGGTGGAGGAATCGGTACGGCACTGGGTACGATAATCGGTGTTATCATCATGGTAATACTGGTTAACTTACTCCTTCTGGCCAACATGCCGGTACAGAGTCAGATGCTGGCCAAAGGATTGGTGCTGTTGGCGGCGGTATGGATAAACAACCGGCGCAATCTCGTTCGGGAATAAGCCTGTCGGAGAACAGGCTGAAAATAATAACATACCATGGAAAAATGGTAAGAAGGAGAAAAGGAATGAAAAAACTACTGTTGGCAGCACTGGTTCTTTTTGTTGTGTGCGGATTTGTATTCGCCGGCGGAGGAAAAGAAGCGGATAAAGAGGGGATTGTCGTGGGCTTCAGCAATGCGTCGATTTCGAACTCCTGGAGGGTTTTCATGAAAGCCAACCTGGAATACGAGGTCAGCCTGCATCCGGAAATCACCGAGTACTATTACACCGATGCGGATGATAAACCGGAAAAGCAGATTGCCGATGTCGATGACCTTCTGGTCAAGGGGATCGATGTCCTCATTATTTCTCCGGCTGTACAGGATGCGGTAAACCCGGCTATCGAGAAAGCGTATGACATGGGTATTCCTGTAATCGTTTTCGACCGGAAAGCTACAACCGAGAAGTATACCACCTTTATCGAAACCAGCAACTATAAGATGGGAAAAGGTCAGGCGGAGTGGCTGGCTGAAGAGCTGGGCGGAAAGGGAAACATCGTAATGTTCAGCGGATTTGCAGGTTCAGGCACCGCAGAAGACAGGCTTAAAGGCGCTATGGATGTGTTTGCCAAGTACCCGGGGATCAATATTCTGGGTCAGCAGTACACCGACTGGTCACCGGTGAAATCCAAAGAGGTTATGCAGGCATGGATACAGCAGTTTCCGGAAATCGACGGTATTTGGGCTGATTCAGGTTTAATGAGCTGGCCGGCTCTCGAAGCGCTCCAGGAAGCCGGACGTCCCTTCGTTCCTTCAACAGGGGAGCAGTTGAATGCATATGCAAAGTTCTTAGTGAAAAACAATATTCGCGGATTTATCTACCCCTTCCCGGCCTGGCAGTCGAGAAATGCAGTGCAGTGGGCTATAAAGGCAGCACAAGGTGAAGAGATTCCCAAGTACATCGAAATCCCTGTAGATCCCATCGGTCCGGATGAGATCAAAGATTACGTGAAAATGGACAAGAGCGATTTCTGGTGGGTCGGTGACGATCAGATGCCGGAAGAATGGTGGCCGGAATTCTAGAACTTTTGTATGTAATCACAGGCAGCCGGCATGTGTCCGGCTGCCTTCTTTAACGGAAGGAAATGGCACAACTGAAGAATATCCTGGAACTAAAAAAAATTACAAAGAAATTTCCCGGCGTTACAGCACTCAGGGAGGTCGATTTCAGCTGTTTGCCCGGAGAAATTCATGCGATTGTGGGGGAGAACGGGGCAGGGAAATCCACCCTCATGAAAATACTGTCCGGTGTATATCACCAGACCTCCGGAGAGGTGATGTTCAACGGAGAGGAAGCGCACTTCGCAACCACGGAAGAAGCACAGCGTGCGGGGATAAGTATCATATTCCAGGAATTCAGCCTGATTCCCGAATTTACCGTTGCTGAGAACATCTTTCTGAACAGAGAGCCTGTGGGCAGGATCGGATTTTTAAGGAAAAAGGAAGAGAGAAGGCTTGCGGCGCAGCTGATACGGGACTTAGGAGTAAGTCTCGATGTAGATGCAAAAGTCGAAGAGCTTTCTGTTGTACAGCAGCAGGTTGTGGAGATCGTGAAAGCCCTTTCCGTTACCGCGAAGGTCCTGATCATGGACGAACCGTCCGCTACGTTAACCGATGTGGAGCTGAAAAAACTTTTCGAGATCATCAGGAATTTGAAGAAGAAAGGTGTAACCATTATCTACATAAGCCACAGGCTGGAAGAACTATTTGAAATCGCCGACCGTGTAACCGTATTCAAAGACGGGGAAGTGATGGGTGTCCGGAATGTTGCAGAGATCGAACAGGACGAGCTTATCAGCATGATGGTAGGAAGGAAGATCGTGGATATCTTTCCCGTTTCCGGTTCCGGTGGAACAGAACCGATCCTGGAGGTAACAGGATTCACTAAGGGTTCGATTTTAAAGAACGTCGGTTTCACCCTCTATCGCGGGGAGATCCTGGGTATTGCCGGCATCGTGGGTGCAGGCCGCTCTCTCCTTGCAAAATGTCTGTTCGGAATAGTCAAGCGTGATTCCGGAGAAGTATACCGGGATGGAAACATGGTAGAGATAAGGGATGTAACCGATGCAATCCGGTGTGGTATCGGTTATCTGCCGGAAGACCGGAAAGCAGACGGGATTATGCACTTTAAAAACGTACTGCAGAATATAACGATTGCAAACCTGCCGAAGTACGAAACAGCAGGTTTTCTCAATTATGCAGAAGAAGTGAAAGACACGAGAAGGTTCATCGAAAAACTGGATATCAAAGCGCACGGTGTTGCCCAGAATATTGAAACCCTCTCCGGCGGAAATCAGCAGAAAGCTATTATTTCCCGGTGGCTGTTGAAAGAGCCGGAAGTGCTCATTTTCGATGAGCCCACCAGGGGTATCGACATCGGGGCGAAATACGAAATATACAAAATCATACGCAGTTTAGCCGATGCAGGGAAAGGCGTCATCGTGATTTCCAGTGAGTTGCAGGAGATAATCGGCCTTTCGGACAGGATCCTGGTAATGCGTTCCGGGGAGATCGGCGGTGTTATAGACCAGCGGGAAAGACGTTCCACCGAGGAAGAAGTAATGTCTATCGCAGTAGGGCACACCTATACTTTGTAGGGGAAGAAGATTGGCACAAGGGACAGAAACAGCGGCAACGATCAAACAGAATACAGCCGGACAATTTGTTAAAAAAAACCTGGTATGGCTTGTCCTGGTTCTCCTTGTAATCGTGTCGCTATCAATCAATCCTCATTTTAGAAAGCCCCTTAACCTGTCCAATGTTCTGCAGCAGTCGGTTGGTATGGGAATCGCCTCTTTAGGGCAGGCATTTGTGGTTCTTGCAGGGGGCATCGATCTTTCCATAGGATCTATGGTTTCCATGTTTACTACCCTTATTGCAGGGACATTTACCAATAATCCCGACGCATCCATGCTCGGTGTTATCATCATGATCCTGGCCCTGGGAATAGCTGCGGGAATGTTGAATGCCCTCATAGTGGTGCATCTTAACATTACACCCTTCATTGCCACCCTGGGTACGATGAGTGTTCTCCAGGGGCTAGCCCTGTTTTACAGCAAGGTGCCTATAGGCGGTGTACCCAGCCGCTTCAGATTTATCAGCAACGGCATGCTGGGGCCTATACCCTTCAGCATCCTTCTGTTTGCAGCCCTTCTTCTGATCTGCTATTTCTTGTTGAACAAACACAGATTCGGCAGGCATCTCTATGCTGTGGGCTCGAACCAGTACGTTTCGAAACTGTCAGGTATTCCTGTTAAAAGGGTGATGTTCAGCGCTTTCACGTTGTGCGGTCTTTTCGCCGCCGTTGCATCTATTTATCTTTCTGCCCGCATGGCAGGAGGAGGGCCGAGGATAGGGGAAGGATATGAACTGGATTCGATAACAGCTATTGTAATCGGCGGAATTTCTCTTTCCGGCGGGAAGGGTAGTATCGTGGCGGGATTCGGCGGGGTTCTCATCCTCATGGTATTCAACAATATTATGAACCTGGAGAACGTAAATCCCTTTGTTCAGATCGTACTCAAAGGTGCGCTCCTGATCCTGGCCGTGTCATTTTACAAAAAAAAGAAAGCCTTATAAAAACGTTCCCTTATACATTGCTGCCATGGAGGAGGCTAAAGATGCACGAAAACGATTCTGTTTTCAGACACATTAAAATCGGCAGAAAAACCCTTTCCAACAGGTTTGCCATTCAGGCAATGGAAGCTTGTGATGCTGATGAAGAGGGCAATCCTACTGAAAAAACATATCGCAGGTACCGGAAGTATTTCGAAGGAAAGGCGGCTTTCATAGACTTAGAAGCGATCTCCGTTACGGACGAAACGGTAGCTCGAAAGAACCAGCTTATGTGTATGCCGAAAAACCAAAAGGCCCTGGAAAAACTGGTGCGGGAGATGAAGAGCATCAATCCTGATGCCATGTTTGTGTGGCAGCTTACTCATGCAGGGGAACTGAGCAATCCAGAATTTTCCAGGAGGGTATGCCCGAAACCGCTTCCGGGGTTTGGCGGCGATCTTCTTACCGAAGACGATATGGAAAAAATCATAGAGCGGTTCGTCACCGCGGCAAAGATAGCCCGCGACTGCGGTGCTGACGGGGTGGATTTCAAGAACTGCCACGGCTATCTCGGTTCCCAGCTGGTACGGCCCTGGAACGACAGGAAGTGGAAGTACGGCGGCAACTTTAAAAACCGTACGCGCTTTACCTATACCGTGTATGAACGTATCAACAAAGAGATAGGCGATCCGGACTTCATCGTCGGCTCCAAGGTGTCCTTCTGGGAAGGATTTCCAGGCGGGCAGGGCACGGCAGGCCCCCGGTCTCCGGTACTGGACTTAACGGAATCTATCGAGCTGATAAAGGGGATGGAAGAGCGGGGAGCACGGTTCATCATCGTTTCTGCAGGCAGTCCTTCCCTTACCCTGGCTCTTACCCAGCCGGATAAAGCGATCCCGGATTATCTCTATCTCCATTTCTCGTTTCAGAAAGCGGCCAGGGAAGTTCTCAAACCCGAGACGGTGGTCATCGGCTCCGGCTATTCCATGCTGGGAAGCGGGAAAAACCATCTGCCTGCCCTGGAGCCGGAGGAAAAGACTCTCCTTTTCTGGGCGAATAAAAACATCGACGACGGCATCACCGATATGGTCGCCTTCGGCCGTCAGTCCTATGCGGATCCCCAGGTGCCTATAAAACTGACCCAGGGTAAAGAGGACACCATTAAGTGGTGTATCGCCTGCGACAACTGCGTGGAGCTGCTGATCCGTCAGGTGCCTGTGGGATGTACCACTTTTGACAGGGAATACACGGACATCCTTAAGGAAACCCGGGAAAAGATGGGCAAACTTACCTTCAAACGAACATAAAAGGAGTCATGTATGAAATTAGGTTTATTCAGCGCAACATATCTCGATTTGAGCCTGGAAGAAGTGTGTAAAAAAGGGACATATCTCGGATACGAGGCGATTGAGCTCCCGGCTTTTAAAGAGGGTAATCCCCACCTGGATGTGGATGATATCGTCAAGGGAAACAATGCGTCTGACTTACGTAAGATGATAGGAGGTTTCGGCATGACCATCAGCGCCTTGAGCAATCATACCGAATCCCTCCTCATCCTGGGACCTTACGGTAAGGATACCGCATGGATCTGTCCCGGTACAAAAGAAGAGAGGATAGCCTTTGGCAGCGAGCGGATGATTGCCACAGCGGCAGCTGCCAACGCCCTGGAAGTACCGGTAGTGTGCGGTTTTATAGGCTGTGAGAATTTCGGACGGTTCTTTCCGTTTCCCTATGCGAAAGGATGGGAGGAAATGGAACAGGAATTCGTCGAACGGTGGGGCAGAGTCCTGGACAGGTTCGGTGAATACGGTGTCAAATTCGCCCATGAACCTCATCCGAACCAGCTGGTTTACGATGTGGACACCGCGGTCCGGAGTGTAGAGCTCATGAAAGGACGGAAGGAATGGGGTTTCAATTTTGATCCTGCAAACCTCATCTACCTGGGTATCGATGTGGAAAATTTCATCGACCGGCTTGCCGGGAAAATCTATCACGTCCATGCCAAGGACGGAGAAGTGGTTTCCCACAATGTGAAGGTGTCCGGACAGATTCCTACCGGGGACTGGCAGCGCCTGGGCAGGGGGTTTCGATTCAGGATCCCCGGGTGGGGTACGGTCCCATGGAAGAAGGTGATCACCGAACTTTCCATGATAGGATACGACTATGTGATGAGTTACGAGCACGAGGATGTAACCATGAGCAGGGAGGACGGAATCAGGAAGACCGTGGAGTATTTAAAACCTCTTCTTATTGAAAAACCCTACGAAGGGAGAAACGACGCCCTGTTCAAATAAAGCAAGGAGATTGCTATGGCACCGATGATGAGAGCAGCAGTACAGGAAAAACCGGAGAAACTTGTAATCGGGGAAGTACCGGTTCCGGAAATAAACGATGATGAAGTGCTTATACGGGTAAAGTACACCGGCATATGCGGTACCGACTGGAGCATATTTACCGGCAAGTATTCCGCAGACAAACTTCCCCTGATCCCGGGACACGAGTTTTCCGGTGTTATTTCTCAAGTGGGCAGGAATGCCGCCGGTTTACAAGAAGGAGACAGGGTAACGGCTGACATCAATATGAGCTGCGGCCACTGCTTCTACTGTAAACGGGGAAAAAAGCTGATGTGCCCCGGGTTCACGCAGTTGGGTATACATACAAACGGAACATATGCGGATTACGTAAAAGCCCCCTGGGAACTGGTCCACCATCTTCCGGATTCGGTGGACTTCATGACCGGGGCTTTTGTGGAGCCTGTTTCGTGCATCATCCACTCCGCGAAAGCTATGAATGTGGAGATAGGCTCCAGTATTGCCATTATCGGGAGCGGCCTGGGCATCCTTCACGCAGCGGTTGCCAAGCTTAGGGGTGCTGTCCCTGTTATCCTCATCGGCCGCAACCCTTTACGGCTCGAAGCAGGCAGGGAAATCGGCGCGGATATCATCATCGATACGAACAAGGTGAATGATCCGGTTGCGGAAGTCCGGAAACTGACAGGTGGCAGAGGAGCCGACTACGTGGTGGAAGCAGTGGGAACGCCGGAAACCTATGAGCAGGCCTTTGAAATGATGCGGCCCGGGGGAACCCTGGGCGCCTTCGGTATTACGGGGATAGAAGACATAGTGCGGCTTAAGGCGTTCGATTTTGTACTGGGAGAGAAGAACATTGTCGGCTCCTGCGCCGGGGTAGGGAATGACTGGACCGATGCCATCGCTCTTCTGGAATACCGGCGGATAAAACCCCAGGTCCTCTTTTCCCTTGCAGTTCCATTAGAGGACCTCGAGTGGGCACTTCACGAACTTAAAGTCAACAAGAGCCTTTCCAAGGTGTTTGTTTCTTCAGAGCTGAAAAAGCGTAACTACCTGGATTGATCTATGTCAGGTAAAGGAAATTCCACCTTCCGTGTCGAGTTCGTGCTGATCTTTATTGCCACGTTTTTCTGGGCGGTAGGTCATCCTGTGGGCCGGTTCCTTCTGGACAGGCTGCACCCCTTTCAGCTGGGTGCGGCCAACCTGGGTATAGGGTTCACCGGTGTATTCGTATTCGTCCTTATAAGCGGCAGGAGAAAAGCATATGCTGCCATGTCAAAAAAAGATGTACTCCTGTCCCTGTGATTAGGTGTATTCGGATTTTTCTTCTATAACATATGTACATTCAGCGCCCTGGCCCGGATACCTGCATCCATGAATGCCGTGCTGGTCTCTACCAATGTACTCTTTATCACGGTAATTGCCGCATTCTTTCTCAAAGAAAAACTTACGGGACTCAAACTCTTCTATGTCCTCCTTGCTACCGCAGGTGCGGTATTCGTCATATTCAATACCGGCTTTTCCTTCCGGGGAGAAGGAGATTTTATCGGCAGTCTCTTTTCCATACTCGCGGCCCTCACCTTTTCGGTGTACACCATTCTGGGTAAAAAAGTGCTGGAGAGAAACGACCCCCTCCTGGTAACCTCCCTATCCTTACTGAGCGGAGCCGTCCTCCTTTCCCTACTCACCGGGTTGACCACAGGGTTCGGTACTTTTCTCACCCTCCCTCTCTCTGCCTGGCTGCTCATTGTGCTCCTGGGGTTGGGAATGATCGGCATCGCCTACCCGATCTGGTTTTTCTGCCTTAAACGGGTGAAAGCGAGTCACATCTCTATTTTTATCTACATGGTTCCGGTGTTTGCAGGAATTCTCTCTTATTTCATTCTGGGAGAGACCTTTTCCTGGCGGTTCTATACCGGCACGGCCTTGATTCTGCTGGGAATCATTCTTATCGGAAGGATGGACAGGAAGCCGGCTTAAGGCGTATGTTCAACCAGAGGGAAGTGTATTTCTATCTCTGTAGCGTGGTGGTTTTTCAGCTTTACTTCTCCTCCAATTTGTTCCGTGAGACTGTGTACCATTTTCAAGCCGAAACTTTCCACGTTCCCGAAGTCGATGGATTCGGGAAACGTGTTTCCGTCGTTTCCAATGACAACGATAATGGTATTCTCCTTCTCCGTTAACTGAATCGATACTGTTCCCCCTTTCTCCTTGTTTATTCCGTATTTCAGGGCATTCGTTACGAGTTCTGTGATTATCAACCCCAGTGGGATTGCCCGGTCTACGTCGATGTTTATATGTTCGAGATTTATGGAAAATGTAACCCCCGAGTCCTCCGGTGCCAGGGAGCTTTTTATGTTTGCTACAAGATCTTCAATATAGCTATCCAGGTCTATCGCCTGCATATGCCTGCTTTTGTACAGGTTGGAATGGATGAGGGCAATGGAATTGATCCTGGCTTTCAGGTCATCAAAATAAGATACATCATCTTCGTGCATCAGATAGTGCTTTTGTAAATTGATGAGACTGGCAACCATGGACAGGTTGTTCTTGATCCTGTGGTACGCTTCCCGGAAGAGAATGTCCTTCTCTTCCAGTGCTTTTCGAAGCTCTTTCTCTGCCTTTTTCCGCTCTGAAATGTCCACTGCGATCTGGATTTTTACATTCCTGCCGTTTATCCACTGTATGATTCGATCATAATTGATGTACCACCTTCCGGTAACCGGGTTTTCTCCCTCCCAGATTTTCACGCCTTCCGGATATTTTTCCTGGGTTTCCAGTTCATCGATGTCGCAGTGTTCGCAGGGCTCATCGTTGCACTGGAACACCTGGTAGCACAGTTTCCCTGTAAAATCTTCGCCGAAAGAACGGATCATATGCCGGTTCATGTACAGGATAGTATACGTTCCGATGGCGATTACATAGGTATCCGCCTCTATACTATCCAGAATGGTGATCAGGGCTTTATTGGAAATATCCAGGGCTTTCCCCCTTTTCTCATTCTCCTTAATAACTGTTTGTAATCGTACCGAGTTACTCTTCATATAGGCGAAGACAAAACCGATAAACAGATTCATCCCGATGCCGGACAGCTGTTCATCCAGTGCAAAGGCTGCAGCTGAAATAAAATACTTCTGAAAGACGAAGGCGGAAAGGCTGCCGAGAAAAACAGAAACAATTCCTCCCCGCAGATCGAAGAGCCATACGGAAAAGAGGACAGGAGCCAGGACTAAGCGCATGTAGATTTTTATTCCGGAGATGGAAAATTCGCTGATAACCTCCCGGTGGAAAAGGAAAAATGCATAGAAGAAGAGAAAACCGGCGGTGGATACGGCGATCCGCCATGGAAGAGAAAGCGAACGAATTTTTCTGATCAACGTTGAATATGTAGTCATCGTCCTTTACCGTGCTACTGTCTAGTATAGTAATTCGGAGGAGCAAAAGAAAGCAGTCCCGCGGGAAGGACGGGTCAACGTAATCTTCAGGATCCTTTTAAAGGTAAGTAGATTTATGAAAATTTATACTGCTAAATATTCTTCGATACTTTGCTTCAGGGTTTTCCAGGTACCACGCCTTTTATTATCGTCGGTTTCCAGGAGGGTTACCCTGAATCCCTGTCTGTCACTACAGAACCCGGTTAACGGTACGGCGCAAATCCCCCTGCCCCCCAGCAGGTAGTAGATAAAACGCTTATCCGGGGGAACATCCTGAACGATGGTCTCGATATAGGCCTTGATATCCTGATTCTCAATGGGCAGGGTCTGCCGGTTGGTGAGGACACCGGTTTCGAAAAGGATGGTCATGTAGAATGCACCCCGGGGAAGGTTAACCTTGATGCCTTTTGTGCTGGAAAAGATGTCAAAGGCTTCCTTCGCCCGCTGGGAAAATATCCGGTTCCTGTTTTTTAAATGGATGAGGTACCGATCGTCTGAATACACCTGGGGTATGCTCATCTGGGGAAGACTGGTGGAACACACTTCCAGCCGTTTTGCATCCACCAGGCTGCGGATATACCGCTTGAACTCGCCGTCTTTCTCCTTGTTGAATACTTCCAGCCATCCGCACCTGGCACCCGGCCATGGATATTCCTTTGATATGGACCGGAGGGCTATTCCCGGAACGTCGCCGATAACCTGGCTTAAGTGGACTTTCTCATTATCGTCGTACACTATGTGCACGTAGGTTTCATCACAGATGATGAAAAGGTCGTATTCTTCCGCTAAGGATATCATCTTTTTTAACAGGCTTGCAGGATACACCGCGCCGGTGGGGTTGTCGGGATTGATGAGCAGTATTCCCGCGATAGAAGGGTTGTACCGGATTTTGTTTTCCAGATCATCTATATCCGGCATCCAGGCCTTATCAGGGTCCAGTTCGTAGGTGAGATGCTCGTACCCGGAGTGAGAAGCTTCCGCGGACGAAAGGGTTGAATATGCCGGCGTAGGCCCTATGACCCTGGCTTCCCTCTTGAGAAACCCGAAAAGCTTTGCCACTGCATCGCCGAGACCGTTGAAAAAGATTATATCATCCATAGTTACCTGGCACCCCCCCCGGTCATTGATGATCCGGGCAAGGAATTCCCGTGTTTCCGGAAATCCCTGGGTGTCCACGTAGCGGTAGCTCGAATCGCATGCAGCCAGACCCAGGACCTTCTCCTTGATCCACTCCGGTACGATTTCACCTTTTTCCACCGGGTCCCCGATGTTCTCAAAGGTGATCTCCAATCCCATGGCGCTTAAGTGTTTCGCGACTTCCACAATCTCGCGGATCTCGTACTTCAACTGTCCGGCCCCGTCAGAAACGATGTTTCTTCTCATCCTGTGTTCCTCCTTCTAAATAAAAAAAGCTGCAGTGCATTTAACATGTACTACAGCTTGCGGGTGGACAGCGGAATAAACATTCCACTGAAAAATAAGCCGCAGTACCTGTGTCTGCAGCTTACTCTCGATGACTAAAGCATCCCAGAGTGCGGCAGGCACCGTGTGCCAGCTGCCGCCGCGTTTGAGTTTTTCTCTCTTTGCTCTGTCGGTATCGTCATCCCGGGGGTATGATAGCGCTTATTATGCTTTTATGTCAATTCAAATTCGACACTCCGGATCACAGCTCCCCCCGGTCATGAGTACCAGAGCTGCCTT
Organism: Spirochaetota bacterium; assembly: GCA_024274705.1. Taxonomy (GTDB): domain Bacteria; phylum Spirochaetota; class Spirochaetia; order SPDA01; family JAJSAL01; genus JAJSAL01. The sequence goes on along the minus strand of JAJSAL010000084.1, from coordinate 9,348 downwards.
ACCAAGGAGTTCAGAAACCCGGCGGGCAGCGGGCCTCCAGGAGGATCGTAAAATGGATGTCTGATTGTCCGCCGCCTATGTGGAATGGTTATTTACACATCTTCAGGAGTGTTTCCATATACGTTTTTTTGTATTTCCGGAAAGAATACAGGGCCTCTTTTTTCATGGCTGCCCGGACGGTCGCGTCCAGGTCGGATTTAGCGTCTAACGAAAGATTTTTTCCCATTAACACGACATAGTTTACATCCTTCCGTGCGCCGGGAATCACTTTTTTGGTTACATCACAGATAATCGCAGTCATACTGTCCTCCTTACTCTATTATGACATCTTTTTATTGCGGAAACAATAATATGGCAAAAAAACTGACAGTTTTGAAATGCCTTTCATACAGGTTCATAGAAGCATGCACTGTCAGGAGAGATCCGGCCCCCTTTGAGTACCCTGGCAAACACTCCTTTCCTGGGCATAACGCAGTCACCCACCGCCTGGAAAATCGCGCATCCCTGATGACATTCCTTGCCGATCTGGGTTATCTCCAGAAGAGCATCCCCTATGTAAATGAGGGATCCCACCGGGAGGGAGCTTAAGTTCACACCTTTTGAGGTGATATTTTCTGCAAAATCACCGAAGTTGAGATCCACTCCCTTGTCACGCATGGTTTCGATATCCTCATCCGCCAGGAGGGAAACCTGGCGGTGCCAGTTTCCGGCGTGGGCATCTCCCTGGATACCGTAGTCCGTCTTAAGGAAAGCATGTGCCACCGGTGTTTTCTGTTCCCCTTTCTTTTCCGAGATATTGATCGATAGTATTTTGAACCGGGTTCGCATAATACAATTCACCTTTTCATCTGTATCGTCAGTACAGTTTGACGGCGGATGCTTTGAATGTTACATAATAACACCTGTCTATGGCAACATCCAGCTGCTCGACAGACGTCCAGGTAATGTGGGTTTCAACGGGGAACCCGCAGTCCAGGGTTACCCGGTAGAGGGCGTTATCCTTGTACAAAGCCTTAACGCGCCCTTTGAAGCTGTTCTGGGCACTGGTTGTCAGTTGCTGTTTTGAAAGGATGACATCATCTATGGGAAGAACAGCTGTTGTGAACTCTCCGTTTACAGCCGGGCACCGGATAACTTCGGACCCGACGCGGAAAAACGTGAAATGGTCGGTTCTCTCGGCAACATGTCCTTTAAGGATGTTCATGTCCCGCTGTGCCAGGAATCCGGATTCCAACCGGAAGTGGTGGTCCCCGACGCTGTAGCCGAAATCCATGTTATGGGTACTCATGATTATCGTTTTGCCGGTAGTACTTAGCCGTAAAAGGAGAGATCTGATAAGCCTCGTGGATTCCGGATCTACGTTGGCGGTTGGTTCGTCCAGGAGGAGGACTTCGGGATCCAGGGCAAGGGCACGGGCAATAGCGACCCGCTGTTTTTCTCCTCCCGAGAGTTCGCCGGACCAACGGTGCAGGAAATCCTCCAGGCCTACATCGCGGAGTGCCTCTTTCACTTTTCCCAGAAGGACATGATGAGGGGTACTCCGGATCTTGAGCCCATATCCCACGTTCTGGAGAACCGTGCCGCTGAAAAGGTAGGGGTCCTGGTGTGAAAGCACGGTGTTTTCCCGGACCCGGCGGATCCCGGAAGCCTGCAGGTGCTCCCCCTCGAACAATATGGTTCCCCTCCCGGGAAAGTAGAGACCGTTTAGAAGTTTGAGGAGGGTTGTTTTCCCGCTTCCGTTTCCGCCTAAGAATACGGATATGCCGCCCCTGGGAATGGAGAGTGCCGGCAGGGACAGTACAACCGCTTCATCATAGGCGAAAACCAGGTCTTTGCACCGGTAGAGCAGATCATCCATCCCGCTTTACCATCCAATGGAGTGTGAAGGTTACGATAAAAGCAATAGCCATGAGAATTAATCCTAAGGCAATACCCAGTTCGAATTCCCCTTTACTCGTTTCGAGGGCAATTGCCGTTGTAAGGGTACGTGTATACCACCGGATGTTTCCTCCAAGCATCATGGATACTCCTACTTCTCCGACGACTCGTCCGAATCCGGCAAGTACGGCGGAAAGGATCGTAATTTTCCCCTCCCTTAAAGTCATCCAGAAGATATTGCGTTTCGATGCGCCCAGGGTAGTGAGGGTTTCGGTAAGTCTAGGGTCTATCCTGGAAAGGCCGCTGTACACCATGGATGTGATAATGGGGAAGGAGAGGATGCACTGGCCTATGATGATTGCCCCGGGTGTAAAGAGAAGATCCAGACCGCCTAGAGGCCCGGATCTGGAGATAAAAGAATACACCAGCAGCCCTATGACCACCGTGGGGAGGGCCATGAGGGTATTCAGGGTGATTACGATGATTTTCTTTCCCCGGTATTTGCGCAGTCCTAATGACACCCCTAAAGGGACAGCCCCGATGGAGCAGAGGACTGTAGATGACGAAGAGAGCATCAGGGACGTGAGGGCGATTGAATATACTTCAGGATCGCCGGATACGAGAAGCCGGACAGCCTGGGTAAAGGAACTGAACATACACCTCCATAACGAAAACCCGGCGGGAAACTCCCGGCCGGGATCAGTCGTGACAAAGTCGAGTTTACTTGAAAACATCGGGGTAGAACAGGATCTCTCCCCGTTTGCGATAGTTTTTTATCATCCTCTGTCCCTGGATAGAAGTCAGCCAGTCGATAAAGGCCATTGCACCCTTGTAGTTTATGTGAGTGTGAATGTCCGGGTTTACCGCAATTACACCGTAAGGATTGAACAGGACCGGGTCTCCTTCCGTAAGAATAACGAGATTTAGTTTATCTTTCATGGAAAGATAGGTTCCCCGGTCCGCAAGGGTATAAGCCTGCAGGTCGTCGGCCATGGTAAGGACCGCTCCCATGCCCTGGCCTACCTCTTTATACCACCTCCCTTTCGGAATTATACCGGCAAAGTTCCAGAGTTCCTGCTCCTTTTTGTGGGTTCCCGAGTCGTCTCCCCGGGAGATGAACTCCGCCTGGTTCCGGGAGATCCTTTTCAGCGCTTCCGCGGCGGAACCGGCGCCCTTGATCCCGGCGGGGTCTTCTTCGGGTCCCAGGAAGATGAAATCGTTGTGCATCACATCTCTCCTGTTCACGCCGTAACCGTCATTGACAAACCGGTCTTCCGCCGTTCTCGCATGGACAAGCACTACGTCTACGTCACCGTTGGCTCCCAGGGATAGGGCCTTGCCGGTTCCCACGGCGATAACATCCACTTTAAGACCTGTGCTTTTCTCGAAGGGAGGGATGAGAACATCCAGGAGTCCACTGTTGTCCGTACTCGTTGTGGTAGCCAGTTTGAGCCGGCCGGTTTCCCCGAACACGCTAAAGAAAGCGAGCCCCAGGAGAAGGATACTGAGAATCGTCTTTTTCATACGTTTCCTCCAAAACTAACAATTTTGAAGGCAAGAAAAGTGTAATGAGGTTAGCTTTCTCGCCTTTCCAAACGCGGGAGGCATACCCGTTTCCAGGCATACCCTTTCGGCAGCGCACCGTTCTCGTTGAGAGGGCAGGTCACGCTGCTCGGCGATTACTTGAAACCACTCTATGAACACATCGGAATAAAGTCAATAACCGGATCGCTTTGGGGTCATCCTTTCTCACTTCGAAAAGCTGATAGTGGACGGAGATTCGAGGGTTCCAGGGAGATTCGGATATGCCCCCGGCTGCTGTAACACCGGCTTCAAAGACACGATGGAAAAATCAAGGAGGTGGAGCTTGATACTCTCCCCTTTCCCGCCGGCAGGCATATACATCCGGTCTCCGGTGCTTTAAAAGGGGCAGCTCTTCCCTGATCCGCATAAGCTTCCCCAGATCTATTTCCCGGACAAGAACTCCTTCCTTTTCATCGAGGCGGCCGAGAATCTCCCCCCAGGGGGATGTGATAATCGAGTTGCCGTAGGATATGTAGGGTCCCGATTCATCCCTGGCGGGTGCGCAGCCTGCCATGAAAACCTGGTTGTCCAGCCCACGGGTGCGGAAGAGGAGTTCCCAGTGGGCCGGTCCGGTTGTCATATTAAAAGCCCCGGGGATGGTGACAAGTTCAGCCCCGTGGTCCACCATGAGACGGAAGAGTTCGGGAAACCGAAGGTCATAGCAGACGGCTGTACCGGCGGTACAGAATCCGGTGTCGAACACCGTTGCGGAATTCCCGGGAGTCAGAGTATCGGATTCTTTAAAGTACTGGCCGCCGGACAGGGAGATGTCGAAGAGGTGAACTTTCCTGTGTTTTCCGATCCCGTTTCCCATGGCATCGAAGATAAAACAGGTGTTGTAAATGTTGCCTTCACCGTCGAGTTCCGGGATTGTACCGGCCACAAGCACTACATTGTTCTTCCGGGCCATGGACGAAAGGGCCTGCCAGGAAAGGCCGCCTTCGGGCTCTGCGAACACCGGAAAATCGGAGGTAATGTATGGGCAGATAAACATCTCCGGGAGCACAACGATGTCAGCACCTTTGGATACGGCTTCGTAAATACCGTGTTCAGCAGATTGGAGATTCTTCTCTTTATCTGCACAGACGCTCATCTGTACCAGCCCGATGCGGGGATTTTTCATATATGTCTCCTTCTGTACCTGCAGTATGGTACTGAAATTTACGGATCGAGTCAAAAAGGCGGGAGCAGGGAACCCGGTTCAGAATCCTGTTTCCCCGTACGCATTGAAATTTGTAGGTTATAAGTATATGAATATTTTTATGCGGGTGCTTCGGATCTGCATAAGCATCATACCTCTTCTCATTCTCACCTGTGCTACCCCGGAAAATACCGGCCTGACAGAACCCATGGAGTTCGCTGTAACGGGGCATGTATTTCCAAGGGATGGAACCCCGGCAGGAGTACCGGTAATGGAAAATGAAAGTGAAAGTGAAAGTAGCGACACCATTTCCCGGGACCGAAGATTTACCGGGCGGGAAGTACTTGAAGCCTTTACCGCAGCGTATCCGGGTAAAATAGAAAAAATAGACACCCGGGGAGGGGACTGGGCTGTTCTGATGGACGATGTCTGGTTTTACTGGGCGGAAGGAAGGCTTCTCCCGGAGCATCTTAAAGATTCCTGGGAACAGTATGCTCCGTATCCGTTCTACCGGTATACACGGGAGCTTCCACCGGTGCCGAACCTAAGCGAGGAGGAGAAGAAATCTCTATCATACAGGCTGCAAGAACGGGAAGAAAATCCACCGTCGCGTCATCCTGCCTTTTTCAATGCCTTGTGGAAACTGGATGACCGGGAATCGAGCTGGCAGAAAGTGAAGACCACCTATTTCCTCGGTTTGAAGGTGGAGATCCACAGAGAACTGCTGGAAGATCTGGCCTCAGTAGAAGAAGAGATACAGCGGAACATGCTGGAAGATCCTGATTTAAAAGAGTATGTGGATTCCCTTGTGCAGCTGGAAGGGTATAACTGGCGCATGATTTCCGGTACCGCTTCTTTAAGCTTTCATTCTTATGGGACCGCGGTCGACATCCTTCCCGGAAGTTACGGCGGAAAACAGGCATACTGGCTGTGGGCGAAGCCGTATTTCCCGGAGTGGTACAGCCTGCCTTACGAAGACAGGTTCATGCCTCCTGAGAGTTTTATCCACGCTTTCGAGAAGCATGGGTTTATCTGGGGTGGAAAGTGGTTCTTCTTCGATACGATCCATTTTGAGTATAAGCCTGAGATCCTTTTTCTGAACGGGCTGCTATAGAAGAAAGGGGTTCCCCAAAAGGGGGGTATGTAGAAAACGAGGTGCAACCTCTGTATACTGGTTGTACATGGCATGTGTAGTTCAAATCGATTTTGTAAACTACCGCAGGAGCGTTTCCCGGGCCCTGGATGAGGCAGGGGCACCTTCTGCGGTTCCGAAAACAGGGCTCATCATACTCAAACCTAACCTCACCAACAGTTCTCCCCCGCCGGTCACCACTCCGGTGGAATTTGTAGAGGCGGTATATCTCTATATTCGGGATAAAACAGATGCGGAGATCATCATCGGGGAAGGGTGCGGCAGCGGGAAAACCCCGGCAGTGTTCCGGAGTTTAGGGTATACCCGTCTGTCCCGGAAATACGGCATCGATCTCGTAGATTTTAATACTGCCGATACTATTTCTCTTTCACATCCGGAAGCGGTCCAGTTGAAGACGTTTTATATGCCTCGTATCTGTTAACATGCCTTTATCGTTTCCCTGCCCATCCTGAAGGATCACAGTTTTACCGGAACCACCATTGCCATGAAAAACATGTTTGGCATTGCTCCTGCCAGCCATTACGGCGGAAGCTGGAACAAGTCCGCCCTGCATACCCCTTCTACAGACAGAAGCGTGGTGGATATCTGCCTCTATAAGAAACCCTTTTTAAGTGTCGTGGACGGGGTGACTGCTCTTACCGGGGCGCATCTTTCGGGAACTCCTAAAAAGTTAAACACTATCCTTGCCTCTCTCGATCCGGTTGCCCTGGACGCCAGGGGTAGTGAACTGTTGGGACATGATCCCCGCTCGCTGGAATACCTCGTCCTGGGGGAACGGGCAGGGCTCGGAGTTATCACTGATTATGAAGCTGCTTCTTATCCGCCCTGATGAGCCCGGAGGAACTAACGGAGGAAGTGCTTAGGTGCAGGAAGAAATTCAACAGTGTCCCTTCGATTGTCACACGGTTGTTCAATCCTAAGACCAACATGAGAAACCTGCCGCGTATATATTGCCCGATCCGGGGAAACCGGTGAGCCGGCACTGATCGGTTGTTTCGCTGTTTCGAACCGGGTTTTACATGGAAAAAGAGTACCCGGATTTATAGAGGTGCTGGGTGTCGCAGGCGGTGCAGTTGCCCTGATCCTTGTGTTCATCACTATACCCATGTATGTTCGGGCGAAACGTATGGGCCCTGTAGATGCTCCGGGGTGGTCACTTAAGAGATGGGCTCACCCAATGGTGCTCGCCAGTGGTGACAGCGCAGGTCGTGGCCATGGCAGCAGGGTCCCTGCTGGCGGTGTAGACGGGGGCGGTGCAGTGCCGGATGGTGTATAGGTTTACAGCTTACTTCCTCTTCTCCAGCACCTTTCGACTGTTTGCCGACAGTTCTTCCTTTCGAAGGCGGATCGACTTGGGGGTGACTTCAACCAGTTCATCTTCCCGTATAAACTGTACCGCCTTTTCAAGGGTTAGCGGCAGAATAGGATTGAGGACGACGGCATCGTCTTTTCCTGCTGCCCGCATATTGGAAAGCTTTTTAGTTTTACAGGGATTCACATTAAGGTCGTTGTTCCTGTTGTGTTCTCCGATTATCATGCCTTCGTAGACCTGGTCTCCCGGGACTATAAACATGTTGCCCCTGGGCTCAAGGTTGTACAGGGCGTATGGCACTGCCGTTCCCTGCCGGTCCGATACCAGGGAGCCTGTAAACCGGAGAGGAAAATCCCCCCGGTAATCCTCGTACCCCGAAAGATAGGAGTTCATGATGCCCGTGCCTTTTGTATCCGTCAGGAATTCATCCCTGTAGCCGATAAGCGCTCTGGAGGGTACGCTGAATTCCATCCTTACTCTGCCCTGGGAATGGTTGACCATGTTGATCATCCGGCCTTTTCTCCGGGAGAGTTTTTCCGTGACGATTCCCATGAAGCTCTGTTCACAGTCGATGAACAGGTGCTCTATGGGTTCCTGCTTTTTTCCCTCTTTGCGGCGAAAGATAACCTGGGGACGGCCGACGCAGAACTCGAACCCCTCCCGGCGCATCGTCTCTATAAGGATGACCATCTGGAATTCGCCCCGTCCCTGGACGAGATAACTTTCACGGTCTTCAGCTTCTTCCACCCGCATGGAAACATTCAGAAGGGTCTCTTTTTTCAGCCGTTCGAGTATTTTTGTCGCCTGCACATATTTCCCTTATTTTCCGGAGAAGGGGGATGTATTCCTCGTGAATTTCATGGAAACCGTCGGTTCATCAACTGTGATGCGTTTGAGAGCTTTCAGAGCTTCCTTTGTGCAGATGGTATCGCCGATGTGAACGTTCTCTATACCTGCCAGGATGACGATATCCCCGGCTTCAACATCCCGGGCGTTCTGGGAGGAAAGCCCCTGATACACCTGCAGTTTGGATATTTTAAGGGGCAGGCTTTTCCCTTCGGCATTTATACAGATAAGATCGTCCTGTGTTCTGGCCCGGCCGAAATAAATCTTTCCAATGGCAAGACGGCCGATATAATCGGAGTAACTCAGGTCGGAAACGAGCATCTGGAAGGGCTGATTGATATCTGCTTTCGGCGGGGGTATTTCTCCAAGGATCATATCCATAAGGATGTGAAGATTATCATCCAGGTCACCGGGTGTGCGTCCGGCCCGGCCGTCTCTTCCTATCGCATAGAGAAGGGGGAAGTCAAGCTGGTCCTCCGTTGCGTCCAGGTCGATAAGCAGATCGTGAATCTTATCCAGCACCTCCCCGGGTCGTGCATCCTGGCGGTCCACCTTGTTGATAATTACTATAAGGGTAAGTCCCGCTTCCAGGGCTTTATTGAGTACAAACCTGGTCTGGGGTAGGGGACCTTCCGATGCATCCACCAGGAGCACAGCTCCGTCTGCCATGGAGAGAGCCCTTTCCACTTCGCCGCCGAAATCGACATGTCCCGGGGTATCGATGATATTGATCTTTACCCCTTTCCACTGGATGGCGCAGTTCTTTGCAGCAATCGTGATTCCCCGCTCCCTCTCCAGGTCCATCCGGTCCATCACCCGTTCGTCCACTGCCTGACCTTCTCTGAATACACCACTCTGTCTGAACATGGCATCCACCAATGTCGTTTTCCCATGGTCGACATGGGCGATGATGGCGATATTGCGTAAGTTTTCATTTACCGTGTGTTTATGAGTCATAAATGTACCTGTCCTGCTGTAGCATGAAAAATACTCTTAAATGGGTGCAGAGTCTACAGTAAAATGAAGAACTGTTAACCGGTGCACCGGCGGGAGGACACACATATCCGGCAGAGTGTGCGGATTTACCATGCTGCCCGGATTGTATTAGAATTGTTTTAATACTCTGCCGATGGGGTTGAGCTTTCTGTCTATTCGCAGATGATTATGGAATTCATACACATGATGAGCACACCATTCAATACTAAAATAGAGAGGAATATCACCGGCAATATACCCCATATTAAAGATTTGGAATCCTGCGGTTCCATCTTCGACATCGAGATACTGTGCGGTTTTTCCGGTAAGGTTGATCGAACGTATAATCTCGTCATAGCCTAAAAGATTCAGGTTATATTCTTCGGTTATCAAGGCAAACAATGATCCTGAAATTTTCTCCCTGGAAAGATTGTTCATATATTCTTTTCGAAAAAACTG
>JAJSAL010000001.1 GCA_024274705.1 Spirochaetota bacterium | reverse complement strand
TAAATTAACTCACGAAGGTGGGGTAATACACTCTCCAGGAACTTAAGCCCTTCTTCTTCCTTAAAGTATAATCTACCAATTTCAATGAAATCTTTCAAATGCATGGCAAGCTTTTTTTCATCAAATATATTTTTCTGCATAAGAAGACAGATCTCCAGAGCAGCTCTCTGAAAAGTTCCGTTCTTTATCTGACTATCTGTATATGAAGACAGATCTGTCAGCAGATAATCAAAATCCGGTATAAACCTGCTTTTTCTCAACAAAAGGGTGGGAACCGGTACTATGGTGATTTCAATCTACAAGTTGGCGGCCGGTACCACGTCTCTCCAGGGAACTTCTTGTACCCGCGGAACGTTACCAGAAAAAAATTGTTGTTTGACAAATCCTCGTTGAAACATTTACAATACACTTGTGGAGGAAAACAAATGAAGAAGTTCGTATTTATTGCATTAGCGCTCATGATGAGCGGTATCGGTGCATATGCTCAAATACCCTCCGCCTTTGAGGCTGTCAGTAAATATTACCGTGTCTATTCACAAGTAAGCCAAACCCACGCACAGGAAACGGCTCAGAAACTGGACGCATTTTTCGAACTTTTTAACAGCTATTTTCATTTTGACGGATCAAAACTCAAAGATAAACTGAATGTAAAAATTTTCAGCGACAAGGTCCAGTATGACAGCTATCTCACCGCTATTATCGGACAGACTAAAGAGGGTTTTGTATACCTCCAGTATAACGATCTGAAGAGAAGTGAACTTGTCGGTTTTATTCCTGATAACGACACGTTTGATACATCGTTGCTGCGTCATGGTTTTATTCAGTTCTTCAAAGCATTCATTAAAAACCCTCCATTATGGATGCAGCGCGGTTTTGCCGTTTTCTTTGAAAAATGTACCTACGACGAACAACACAATTTTGCCGTTTTCAGGGAAAATCTCAGCTGGCAGAACACGCTTAAAGAATTGATTAAGAACAGTATCGATTATAATGAAGATGCAACCCGGGTTCTCATTCCATTGCCTACACTTCTCAACCCCGATGAATACACGGCGAACAATCAGAAGGATATTTTCTACGCCGAAAGCTGGGGACTTGTAACCTTTCTCGATGGATCCGATAATAAAAACTACAATCGAATCCTATGGGACTCCATCCGTTTGCTTAAACCAGACGTAACTCTTGAAGAAAACGAGCAGGTGGTGAAAAAAAACATGCTGAACTGGATAAATGAGCACCTACTTTTCTCGGATTTCATAACCTACATCAATAACATCAAGACATTCCCGGACCTTGTCCGGGATGGGATAGATTATTACTCAAAAGATGATCTTAAGAAGGCAGAGGAATCATTCATTCAGGCAATTGTTCTGAATGCCAACCAGGAACTGCCGTACTACTATTTAGGTCTTATCTATTATTCCAGGAAAGACTACTCCCTTGCTGAATACTACTATCAATCTGCATTGATGCTTGGATCGGACCCGTCGCTGATCTATTTTGCTCTGGGGCTGAACGCTTTTGCAGACGACAGGCTCGAAGAGGCTGAAAGCTATCTTCGGGAAGCACGGGATGCCGACCCGGAAACATATACCGCGAAAACCGAGGACCTTCTCAACCGTATTCAGACGATGAATTTAGATACCGGCAGCTGACGGCAGAAAGAGGATATCCCCCTCACTGTCCCGATGTTTTTGCTTTTATAAGAATTCTGCAGGCTGACTCCACATCTTTGTTCGGCGGGGTTATCGGCTGGATGATGCGCTTTATCTCGTCAAAGAGGAATTCTTTTATCTCTTTTTGTTCGGGTATCGACCACGGGAGGTCGTCGATTAGTCCGTCCACAAGACCTGCGAGGAGAGTATCTTTTCCCTTTTCTTTATCTCTGCATACCTTTTGATCTAAATGTTGGAGTCCAAGAAAATATTTTTTCTTTCCCGGTCCTTTCCCGGATGTACCGTTTTTGTCCATCAGGCGGACACATTCCGGCAGAATAGAAGCGAGCAGCCCGGATTTGTACAAATCAAAAAAAATCTTTTCCGATTTGCCTGTCTGTAGTATTTTGAAAATCTCTTCTGTCAGCCTCGAGGAGGAACATGAAGATAAGCCGTCCCTCTGTTTCCTGATCGCAGATTGTATTTGAGGAGAAAGCCTGAAACCTGTAATGCATCTGTATTTAACCGCACGTATCATCCTGACAGGATCTTCCTTAAACGATATTTCCGGTGAGATGAGTGACCGTACCAGCCGGTTTTTGAAATCCTGAAATCCTCCGGTATAATCCAGAAGGTGCTCTTTGTAAGGGCAATAGTACAGGGCATTGATGCCGAAATCTCTTCTCCTGGCATCTTCGGCTATTTTTCCGTACACATTATTCACCTCGGTCTGTGCAGCCCTGAAAGTAGATACTTCGATGATTTTATCACCATGATGGATATGGACGAGGCGGAATCTCTTACCGATTACCCTGGAATTCCAAAAGAGTTTTCGAATTTTTCTCGGATATGCATCGGTAACGATATCAAAGTCTTTAGGCGTAATTCCCAGGAGAAGGTCCCGAACCGCTCCGCCGACGATGTATGCCTGAAATCCCTTTGACTTGAGTTTCCTCAGGATCTTGAGGGCGTCACCATCGATGGCATTATTATTTATCCGGTGCTCGTCTTTCGTATAGATCTCTGCAACACGCTGTTGTTTTCCATTCTCAGTTGTATCGTACCGTATTAGCAAGAACGTCCTTCTTTACCAAACAAATATTCTTAATATATAAACAGATGTACCGTTAATTTCAAGCCCGGGTGCCCTTGAATTTCATCATACCTTTCAGGCATAGTAATAACATCGGCTAATTTGGAGATACAGTATATCATGAGTGATAGAATCGAACCCAGAGTGCTCAAAGGCTTCCGCGACTTTCTTCCGGAGGTTGAAACCCGGAAAAAAAACTTGATGTACACCCTTGAAAGGGCATTTGAACTCTACGGTTTTACTCCGATTGACACCCCCATTCTTGAATTCACCGAAGTACTTCTCGGAAAAGGAGGAGGGGAAACAGATAAACAGGTGTACCGGTTTCTTGACCAGGGAAATCGTGATGTTGTTATGCGGTTTGATCTCACCGTGCCTTTTGCCAGGTATATCGCTCTTCATAAAAATGAACTGTACCTGCCTTTTAAACGCTATCACATCGCCAAGGTGTGGAGAGGCGAAAACACCCAGAGGGGCAGATACAGAGAATTTACCCAGTGTGATTTCGATATCGTAGGAACTGACGGCGCCTCTGCAGATTTTGAAATCCTTCTGCTCATGAGGAAATCCTTTAAGGCCCTTGGAATTCAGAACATCTCTATCCGTCTCTCCCACAGGGGCATCTTTAATGCACTGCTCTCAAGGACCGGGCTCGAAAAAAAAGCAACTGACATCCTCCGAACGGTGGATAAACTGAGTAAAATCGGTGAATCTAAAGTACGGATTATCCTTTCAGAAATGGCCGGCGATAAGAATGCAGATCTCATTCTCGACTTTATCCGGCGGGAAGGTGATTTTACTTGTACCCTTGAAAAAATGGATTCCCTGGCAGGAGGTGTTCCTGAAGAAAAAAAGAGATTGCGTTTACTCCATCAATATATGGAGGAAACCGGGTCTTCTTCGGTATTTACCCTGGACCCTTCCATAACCAGAGGACTCGATTACTACACCGGAGTTGTATTCGAAACATTCCTCGATGACATGCCTGAAATCGGTTCGGTCTGCTCCGGCGGGAGATACAACAATCTTGCGTCTCTGTATACTTCGGATAAAATACCCGGAGTGGGTGCTTCTATCGGTCTGGACCGTCTCATGGCTGCTATGGAAGCTTCAGCTGATGGACAGGAGAACGGCAGTGTTTCCCAGGTTCTCATTTTCTGCCTGGACGAAGAACTGTATGGATACTACCACTCCCTTGCCGAGACTGTGCGGGAACACCGCATCAATGTGGAAGTCTTCCCTGAAAAAAAGAAACTTTCCCAGCAATTCATCTTTGCCGAAAAGAAAAACATCCCTCTGGGAATCATCTGCGGGAAAGATGAACGGTCCAGGAACGTATTTTCAGTAAAAGATCTTCGCAAACGAAAGAGTTACGATGACCAGAACAGCGAAAGCGGTATACAGTTGATCCATAACCTTTTAGAGAGACATTCATAAGCCAATGGATGCTCATCTTCTTCCGGTTTACCAACAGAAAGATAAAATTCTCGCTGCCCTGGAAGAGCACCAGGTTATCGTAGTCGAAAGCCCCACCGGGTCAGGGAAAACAACACAACTACCGGTAATCCTTCATGAAGCCGGTTACAGCATAAATGGTGTGATCGGAGTAACCCAACCGCGGAGGATCGCCACGGTATCGGTCAGTGATTTTATCGCCCGCCAGATACGTACCACTGTTTCCGAAACCGTTGGGTACACTATTCGCTTCGATGATCTCACCAGTGATGCAACCAGAATCAAGATAATGACCGACGGGATTTTACTGCAGGAGTTGAAAAACGATTACATGCTCTCCCGGTACAATGTTATTATTATCGACGAAGCACACGAAAGGAGTCTGAACATCGATTTCATCCTGGGACTGCTGAAATATGTATTGAAGAAGCGGCCGGATTTCAAGGTAATCATTTCATCAGCCACGATCAATGCCCAGGTATTTGCAGACTACTTCGGGCAATGTCCGGTTGTCTACGTGGAGAGTCTGACTTTTCCGGTAGAGGTAGTTTACGATCCTCCAAGGTTTAATAACAGTGAAGATGCTCTTCTGGATAAGATCGGAGAAATTGTTTCACGGGTCGTAAAGAGGGGAGAGCCTGGCGATATTCTCATCTTTCTATCGGGAGAAAAACAGATAAAGGATTGTATTTCTCTCCTTATTGCAAAGGAATTTCACAAAGAGCTTACCATGCTCCCCCTTTACAGCCGTCTCAGCAGGGAAGAACAGGAAAAAGTATTCCAGCTTCCTGAACCTGGCAAACGCAAAGTGGTGGTTGCTACCAATATCGCAGAGACGAGTGTTACCATCGACGGTATTACCGTTATCATTGATTCAGGGCTTGCCAAGATGAATTTCTATAATCACCGTACATATACTTCTTCTCTCGTCGAAAACCCCATCTCCAAAGCTTCCTGCGACCAGCGCAAAGGGAGGGCCGGGCGGACCCGTCCCGGTGTATGTTACAGACTCTACACAAAAGAGGATTTCGCCAACCGTTCTCTCTACACATTGGAAGAGATCTACCGCACTGATCTGGCGGAAGTTGTCCTTCGCATGGCGGATCTGGGAATTTCAGATTTTGATTCTTTCGATTTTATCTCGCCACCGGGTAAACAGGGCATTTTCGGAGGAGTGGAGACGCTTCAACTTCTTGAAGCATTAAACGAAGACAATACCCTCTCGGATATCGGATCCTCAATGATACGGTTCCCCCTCCTCCCGCGTCATTCACGGATACTTATAGAGAGTATTAACAAATACCCGGATGTGCTGGAAGAAACAATTATTGCAACTTCATTCTTATCGACAAACTCACCGTTTCTCCTCCCAATTGGAGAAGAATTGAACGCAAGGAAAGCCCACCATCATTTCAGGGATGATTACGGAGATTTCGTTTCCTATCTCCATCTTTACCGGCAATACATGGAAGGGGGCAACAAACCTAAATTCTGCAGAAACTATTATCTCGATGAAAAAACCATGTCGGAAATTGCCAATATCAAAGAGCAGCTTCAGCAAATCATCTCCGGTATGGGATTTCCTATCGCGTCCGGAGGAAAAATATCTTCCTATCTTTGCGC
Organism: Spirochaetota bacterium; assembly: GCA_024274705.1. Classification (GTDB taxonomy): domain Bacteria; phylum Spirochaetota; class Spirochaetia; order SPDA01; family JAJSAL01; genus JAJSAL01. The sequence goes on along the minus strand of JAJSAL010000001.1, from coordinate 28,312 downwards.
TGTTTCCCGGGGTCTTATCCAGTATGTATGTGTCAGAACCGGCAGGTCTGTTTACCGCAGTCTCACGGCGGAACGAATTCACATCCACCCCGGTTCTGTTATGTTCAAGGAAAACCCCAGGTTTATTGTTGCCGGAGAAATCGTACGTACATCAAAGATGTTCGCACGGTCGGTAAGCCCTCTCCATAAAGAATGGCTCGCCGTTATTTTCCCCCAGCTTTCCCGCGACCTCCCGAAATACGAACGGTCTGGCAGAGACCGGCAGCAGTCCGCTAAAAAAAGAGACACGTCCTGGCAGATAAAGATCGGAACCCAGGAATTCAAGCTGAAGCCGTTTAAAGGAAAAAAAAAGATCGTCATTCTTCCCTGGGAAAAACTACGCACAGCGATCCGTGAAGTGGATCCTACCGGATTCAGGGGTTTCAGAAATCTCAGGGGAAAGGTAATTCTTCGGGGAAGTGATTTTCTTTCCGGGGAAAGACTCACAACCATCGTCAGGGTTGTGGAAGCGATAGATCCGGACCGGGATTTCGTATCCCGATTGCCGGCTCAAAGGGAGTTCCTAAGCCCGAATGACCTGGGCGTACTCTGTTCGAATATCCGTTACGTCATGAACATATCACGAATGAAAAAACAGTCTCAGCAGCTGGGATTCATCACCCTGTGCACAGATGGAAACGGTCGATACTGGCTTAAAGTGTCCCGGTCCTTCACCTCCGCAGTCGAACGGAGCCTTACCAGTCTCGAGGCCCTCATCGATGAAATCGGAAACAATGCCGGGGACGAGTGCTTTCAAAAACTGAACACCCTGTACCGGCGGCTCGCAGAACTGTATGAATCGTAACGCATCATTCTGTACATTCCTCCAGAACCCGGTTGAGTATCATCGGATCGATCCCGGAAATGAGTGTTTCACCAAACCCTTTCTGTAAAACAAACCTTGTCTTCCCCTTACGCCTTTTCTTGTCAAAACACATGGCATTAAGGAGGGTGCGGGGATTCCCCTCTACCTTCAAAGTGAATCCGTATTCCAGTAAAAGGGATTTCACTCTCTCTTTATATGCAGCATCGGTAATGCCCATATAGCATCCGGCCAGTAACGCAGCATGTATTCCCCAGGCTACACCTTCCCCGTGGGAGTACGTGGAAAATCCTCGGGAAGACTCCAAAGCGTGACCGAAGGTGTGACCGAAATTGAGAAATGCCCGGTCTCCCTCTTCCCGGAAATCCGCCTCCACAACATTTCCTTTCAGTTCAATCGAGGAAGATACCATCGCCTGCACTGCTTCCGGCTCCCTGCGCAGAACTTTAGCCCGCTCTTTTTCCAGAAGTCTCAGCAAACGTTGGTCCCCGAGCAGTGCATGTTTGATCACTTCTGCAAGACCGCTACGGTACTCATGTTCAGGCAGTGAATCCAGAACGCCGATGCAGATGCGGATTTCCTTCGCAGGATAAAAGGTGCCTACCATGTTTTTATAACCTTCGTAGTCGATTCCTGTTTTCCCGCCGATGGAAGCATCAACCATGGCAAGCAGGGATGTTGGAATCAGAATACAACCAGTACCCCGCATATACAGTGAAGCTGCAAATGCGGTTATATCACAGATCACCCCTCCCCCTGCACCGTAAAATACATCATCCCTGGACATACCGGCATGGAGAGCTTTCTTTAAAATGGCTTCAACAGATCCGAAATTCTTATGCTCTTCTCCTGCGGGAAGCGTAATTGTTTCCCGTGCTTTGTTACCGCGTATTGATCCTCTGAACACCTTGGCTGTGTGTTCATCGAACACCAGCAGACTCTTTCGCCGGTTTTCCCCGGCGAAACACTCTTCTCTCTCAGCAAACCTGATAATTGTTTCGAAATCACCAATTTTTATTGTTTTTTCCCGTTTCACTGCGCATCCTGTAATACTGCATATTTACGATATAATAGTTCCAGGGGCAAAGGAAAGCAAGACATGTCTCCCCCTTTATATTGACTCTGGTTTCTTTATGTTGTTAGTATGATCCCTATGAAAAACCTGATACCCATATGTCTGCTTCTTTGTGTTATCCTTTTTTCATCAGTGTATGCTCAGGACTCCAACGGTGGAGCTCCGGTCGAAGTTACCGGGTTCGGACTCCAGTCGGAAATATTCCGTAACGTGCGGAACGTGAATACCGATTTTACGAAAAATTTTTCCATCATGTCCGGTTACCGCCTCACTCCCGGAGATGTATTCAGCCTTACAGTTACAACAGGCATTAGAAGTGACGGTTCTATTTCCAATGCACAGGACTACGTTATCCAGCTCCAGGACGATTTTACCATGAACGTTCCTTTTATCGGCGTCCTGAACGTAAGGGGTAAATCTCTGCCGGAGCTGCATGCGCTCATCGACCGCAGGATCAGGAATATCGTACCTGCCCAGTATATCAACTTTGTGCTCTCATCACCTGCCCAGTTCAACGTGTTTGTCTACGGCGGTGTCAATCTTCCCGGATATATCGTTGCCAATCCCCTCCTCACCGTGATCGATGCTATAGGTATTGCCAAGGGATTTAAACCTTCCGGAAGCTATAGAAAAGTCCAGCTTATTCGAACAGAGCTGGATGGAACGGAAACAGTGACAGAACTCGATGTGTCCCGGTTTTACCGGGATGCCGATTTTGATTCAAACCCTTCACTCAACCCGAAAGACAAGATATATGTACCCGCAGCTGACATTGTGGCCGTCATAAGCGGGAAGATCAGTTTTCCCGGGGTATACGAACTCATAGAAGGTGAATCCCTTGAAGACCTGGTACGCCTTTCAGGCGGTTCCGTTCCGGATGCCCTTACATCCCGGATCGAAGTTGTACGCATAGAAAAAAACGGAAATCGAACCGTTCATACCGTGGACCTGAAAGATGCAGGCGGTTTTATGATGCAAAACGGTGACCGGGTATCTTTAAGGAGTACATCAGAAAACAGCGATATGATAACTGTGGAAGGAGCTGTTTTCGGAAGTCGATTATCAGGAGAAACAGCAATCTCGGTTCCGCCAAACCCGGTACGTATGGACCTGCCTTACTATTCAGGTATATCCGTTCTTTCAGCTCTGGATACGGTGGGCGGCCCTACCCCATATGCCATACTCCCTGAAAGCTATGTTGAACGGGCAGAGACCGGGGAAAAAGTTGAGATCGATATAGGGAAACTATGGGAAACCAGATCTCAGGATCTCAACAGGGAACTCTTTCCAGGGGACCGGGTATTCATTCCCATGGAAAACCTGAAGGTTTTCATCACCGGTAATGTTGCGGACCCCGGGGCTTTTACTTTCAGAAGCGGGACTACAGTGTGGGATTATATTCTCCTTGCAGGAGGAATAGTAGAGGAAATAGGTGATCCGAAAGGTTTGTATCTCCTGGATAGTAAAGGGAACAAGACGAAAGTCAGCTCAACCACAGAAGTGTATCCCGGGGCACACATATACGTCTCTAAGAAACTTCTCTATGCTGCGAACCAGACACTTCAATATGCACTGATAACTACATCAATGGTTACAACGGTCTGGGTAGTTGTCAAAATAATCAATGAAATTGTTGCATCCGTAAGAGACAGATCGATCCCGGCACCTTAACTTGTGTCATCAGCCCGCAAAAGACTGTACCATTTTGGCAATAAAATCATCTTCTATGGAGTAGATCCTCTTGTTGCCCTGTATCTCTGAAGATACAATTCCTTTCTCCTTGAGTATCGCCAGGTGCTGGGAAACAACCGGCTGCGGTTGGTTCAGGCACTTCCATAGTTCCATTACACATGCATCCTCGCGGTAGATGAGACAGAGTATTTTCAACCGGATAGGATGGCCGCAGACTTTCAGCTTCTCCGCAAGTTCTTTTATCTGCTCCTCAGGACAACAAATGTTATTTTCCATATACAGACTTACCCGTTTTTCTTTTACGTTATAACCAAAGGTGAAGGTTGATGAAGCATATACATAAATGTATATTAAGAATCTATGAATATAGTATACCTTGACTGGGCTGCTACCGCAATCCCTGATAAAGAAATAATCACGAAATCCGCAGAAACGGCGTTAATATACTTTGGCAATCCATCATCATCCCACATTCAGGGAACCAGGGCCCGGGAGTTTCTCGAGGAACAGCGCTCCAGGCTGGCAGTGCTTTTTTCGTGTAAAAAAGAGCATCTTATTTTTACATCCGGCGGTTCTGAATCAAATAATATGGTTCTTCGTTCTTTGTTGTTTAGAAAGAAGAGGCCTTCGTTGGTCATCACCGGGATCGAACATGCCTCGGTGTATGAAACAGCACGTCTTCTTCAGCAGGAGGGGTGTGAACTGCGTATCCCGCCAACCGGAAAAGACGGTTTCGTGGGAATAGAACAAATATGTGACCTGGTGGACGAGACAACCGTCCTGGTTTCTATTATCCACGTGAGCAACGAAACCGGAGCGGTTCAGCCGGTGAAGGAAATTGTCGAAGGTATTCGCCGGAAGAGTAAGTCTATGGGCCGCAGGATTCACATTCACACCGATGCAGTTCAGAGCGCAGGCAAACTACCTCTTGTTCTGGATGAAATGGGGGTCGATTCGGCTTCCATGAGCAGTCACAAATTCTGCGGTCCCATGGGTATCGGACTTCTCTACCTTAAGTCCCCTATTCCGCCTCTATTGTCCGGGGGTGAGCAGGAATTCTCATTGAGGGCCGGTACCGAGAATACTGCCGGCGCTGCAGGAATGACCCTGGCGCTGGAAAAGAGGGTCACTAATATGGACCGGGAGTATCGCCACGCGGCATCTCTTAAGCACATTATTCTGGATCATCTGCTCCCTATGGAAGGCGTGAAGCTCATCGAATCCGGGGACAAAGAATATTCGCCTTACATACTGACCGCTATGTTCCCCCCGGTTCCGGCAGAAGTGCTCGTTCGCGTATTAAGCGACAGAGGCTTTGCGGTGTCTAACGGGTCAGCATGTTCTACTAAAAAGTCGAAAAAAAACCGTGTCATGGAGGAGATGGGGGTTCCTTTGGAGGAAGCATCTTCTTCCATACGCATCTCTTTCGGTCCTGTCACAACATCGGACGATGCGGAACGGTTCTGTGAAACACTGAAAGATTCCGTTGAATCGTTAAAGCACGTCGCCCTTCTTTAATCCAGGGAGAACAACAAAGCATGAATCAGGAATATATAGTAAAAATCGGAGAAATCGCCCTGAAAGGGAAAAACCGCCATTTCTTCGAGAACCAGATGAAATCGAATGTTATAAACAGGATGCAGAATACCGGTGCTTCCATGCGGGGAAATCACGGAAGATACTTTCTTAACCCCGGAAATGCAGATGAACGTACGGTACATCATATTCTCTCGAAAACATTTGGTGTCACTGCCTTCGGCAGGGTCTGGAAAACAGAGAAAACGATGGATCGTATCAGGAAAACAACACTCGACGTAGTCCGTGCGATTCAGCGGGAAACTGCCGGAAGAACATTTAAAATCGAAGCACGCAGGTCTGATAAATGTTTCCCTCTCAACTCCTACGAAATAGCCTGTGATCTTGGCGCCCTGGTCCTCAGTAATTTTCCGGATGTAAAAGTTGATGTAAAACATCCGGACTGGACCGTGTCTGTAGAAATACGTGAGACTGCGATAGTGTATGGATTGCTCAATCCCGGCCCGGGAGGACTCCCCACGGGTATTGCCGGGAAGGGAATTCTTATGCTTTCCGGCGGAATTGATTCACCTGTTGCGGGGTACATGATGGCAAAAAGGGGGTTGAAAGTTGATGCAGTCTATTTTCATGCCTACCCGTACACCTCGGATGAGGCGAAGCATAAGGTAATAACCCTTGCCCATATCCTCGCTGATTTCACCGGGAGCTTCAACCTGTACGTTATCCCCTTTACGGAAGCTCAGATCATTCTTAAAGAGAAGGCCAGGAAATCCGAACTTACCCTTCTTATGCGGGCATGTATGGTCGTAATAGCCGGCGCCCTGGCAGACCGGGAGGAAGCACTCTGCCTTATCACCGGTGAGTCATTAAGTCAGGTAGCAAGTCAAACACTTTCGAGCATTCGTTTTACCAACAGTATGACAGACCTTCCGGTATTCAGGCCCCTGGCAGGGATGGACAAAGAGGAAATTATCCACATAGCCAGGAAAATCGATACCTTTGAAACATCAATCCTTCCCTACGAAGACTGCTGTACCCTTTTCGCCCCGCAACACCCGGTTGTATATCCGGATTTCGAAAGAATGCACAGATCCTTTGCCGCTCTTCACATCGATGACATGCTGAAAGATACCCTCTTAAGAGGCGAGGTTATCCGGATAAACGGCAACAGGAAATGCTGAGGAAGGGTGACAAAGATTCGGCAGTTGTGGATGATGCCCCGGGACCGGTTATTTTTTTGAGGTTTCCTTCTTCTTATCGCCGGAAGATTCTGTTTTAGGTGTACTTTCCTTTGAATCCTGGGAGGACGATGTGTCGGAACTCCTGGAGGATGCCCCATTGCCGCCGCTTTTATTGTCCGTGACATAAAAGCCGCTGCCTTTAAAAATGATACCCGTTCCTCCGCCTATCAGCCTTCTCACACCCTTTTTGCATTGAGGACATTTTTTAATAAGAGGATCAGACATGTTTTGAAATACCTCAAAGGTATGACCACACGATTTACATTCGTAATCGTAACTGGGCATCGGTAACGCTCCTTATGGTAATTGGTATAACCGCAGATAATTTACATAAATATACTCAATAAAAGGTACAGGGGCAATACATACGGACAGATAGGTAATTTCAACGGATGGTATCAGTTCAATCCGGTTTTAAGTCTTACCGGTATTCCCGATTCATGCAGATAGTGTTTCAGTTCGTCTACCCTGTATCCCCGTATGTGAACCATGGATGCAATGAGGGCGGCATCTGCTCTTCCGATGGTAAGGACATCCTTAAGATGTTCCGGAACCCCTGCACCGCCGGAAGCAACCACGGGAATACCTACCGCTTCGGAAATCATCCGGGTTACCTTCAGTTCATACCCTCCCTCAGTACCGTCAGCATCGATTGAGTTAAGTACGATTTCTCCTGCTCCCAGGGATTCTGCTTGTTTTGCCCAGGCCAGGGCGTCAAGGCCGGTCCGGGTTCTTCCTCCGTTAACGACAACCCGGTAGCCTGAAGACATGGATTCATCTTTGAGGGCATCCATACCCAGGACGATACACTGGGAACCGAAGAGAGAGGCACCCTCTTCGATGATTTCCGGGTTCTTTACTGCCAGGGAATTGACACTCACCTTTTCCGCTCCGGCTTGAATTACCCGTTTCATGTCCTTAAGCGAACCGATGCCTCCACCCACTGAAAAAGGTATGAAGATAGTTTCCGCCACCCGCGCCACCACATCGATCATGATTCCCCGTTTTTCTACGGACGCGGTAATATCATAGAAAACGAGTTCATCCACCCCCTGGCGGTAGTATTCCCGGGCCATCTCCACGGGATCACCGATGTCAACATTCCCTTTGAACCGTATCCCTTTAGTTGTTTTACCATCCCGTACATCGAGACAGATTATAATACGCTTCTGAAACATCGAACGCTCCTCTAAGGCATGTCCAGAAAATTCTGTAACATCTTGAGCCCTATTTCACCCGATTTCTCTGGATGAAACTGCACAGCCATGACATTGTCTCTGCATATCCCGGACGAAAATTCCACACCATATTCTGTCGTTGCGAGTTCATACCGTTTGTCCCGAACGATGGGATAGTAGGAGTGTACAAAATAAAAAGATGCCCCTTCAGGGATAGTATTAAACAAAGGGTGATCCTGTGCAGGCTCTACACCATTCCATCCCATGTGCGGTACTTTCAGTCCCATATCCTTCGGAAACCGTTTTACCCGGCCGGGCACCAGGCTGAGGCAGCGGGTATCGCTCTCTTCCGACTTCTCCAGGAAAAGCTGGCAGCCGATACATATACCAAGAATCAGCTTTCCCGTACCAGCAGTTTCCCGTATCGCATCCGCAAGACCGGTACTGTTCAGCACATCCATGGCTGCCCTGGCTTCGCCGACACCGGGGAAAATCAGCCTGTCTGTCTGCCGGATCCGTTCCGGGTCCCGAGACACGATATAATCCGCCTTGAGAAAAGTTAGAGCTGTCTCTACACTCCTTACATTACCTGCTTCGTAATCCACCACGCCGATAGTCACAATGTTGCTCCTCTTATTCCGAAGGAGATAATTTTCCCGCCAGGAACGTTATCAGGTCTTCCAAAGAAACAGGTATCCCCTGAATACGTACGATAGTGCCGTCGTAATACACTTCAACACTGCTCTTAAGATCCGCAATATCTCCGATATTCTCTTTCCGCATAATCGCAGCCGTCAAGAGGCGGGCGATTTTACTGAACTTTGCAGCATCATCCTCGGTTTCCATCAAGAAAACGGCATCCAGCTTATATGAATCCCTTTTCAATTCAAAGACACCCGGGTCGAAAAGGGTAATCCAGATGAGCTCGATAGGGTATGTTCTTCCCCCGGCCATATTATCCAGTACCGATTTCCCCGGACTGGGCATAAAAAAAACCAGGTCCGATATTTCCAACTCGTGCCGTAGTTCGCGTGGGATATCCATGGCAGATGGGAATTCCCATTCAGCCAGCAGGGGGTCGATACTGCCGTTTGTACCCAGAATATGCCGCCTGTCCGGAACTGCCAACCTTAAGGGAAGGGCCGGATTCACCCAGTAGGGTATTCGATCACCCTGTTTTACCCAGTCATCGTTTTTCTTAAGCTTCCTTTTAACTATCCCTGCAGGATATTCACCTGAAGCAATAAAGGAAAACTCCCTATTACCGTTTTCCTTGAGCAGCAGGGAAAAGAGAACATCTGATGTTCGCTCCAGAGCAGCTTGAAGGACATCTTCCTCTATTCCCCCGATATTAAGTATTGAAGAGAGCATTTCGATATTGGAGTGTACATCGATTTTCATGTACACCGTTTGATCTTCAGGAAGCCTGTCTACCGGCTGAAATAATGATGCAGTCTTCGGAACAGTACTACATCCTGTAATCGCAGCCAGAAGTACGAAAAAAAGATGACGCCCGACAGAATGAAAGAGTGACCGCTGCTGTCTGTTCTCCGTACTCATTCCTATCCCGCCGACTTTTTCAGGAATACTGAACATGTTGTATCTCCGCAGGCGACTTCCGATGATCCGTCTCTATCTTCCCACGTTACAGACAGGGCAAGGGTCTCGGTTTTCAGATACCGCTCAAAAGTAATCACCGCTTCCCGGACATCCGGCTCTCCCTGCAGGTAGAGATCGATACGGTCCGTCACTTCCAGGCCTGCTTCCTTTCTCAGGTTCTGTATCGACCGGACGATATCCCGGACCAGGCCCTCCTGTTTTAATTCTTCAGTGATCTCGGAATCGAGAGCTATCGTGAGGGATCCATCATTGAGCACCTTTAGATGTTCTTTTTCCAAACGCTGAACAACGAGGCTTTCCTCTGTGAGGTCCACGGACCGTGAAGAAAGCTCCAGGGAAAGAGTTGCGCCGTCCAGGAGGGACTGTATTTCTTCCATGCGGAGTCCCTCGATTTTTTGTGCTGCCTCTTTCATATCTTTTCCCAGCTCTTTACCCAGAACACGGAAATTTGCCTTTGCCTGGTATTCCACCAAATCTTCTTCATTGTCCCTGAACACGACTTCCTTTACATTCAGCTCTTCCCGGATGATATCTTCCATCTCCCGTAAGATCTTTTTTTCATCCGGGTTCAGGGTAACCAGATGAATAGCCTTAAGGGGCTGCCGAATTTTCAGGGAATGGAGATTCCGTAGCGCCCTTCCAAGGGATACGGCCCTCCTGGTCAGTTCCATCTTACGTTCCAGGTTCCTGTCCCGGCGGATTTCGTCAGCCTCGGGAAAATCCATAAGATGCACCGATTCGGGTTGGGAGCTGTGTTTCAAATTAAGATATATCTCTTCCGTGATAAAAGGGATCACCGGCGCTGAGACGGTAATCAGTTTCATGAGAACAGAGTACAAGCTATGGTAGGCCTGCTGTTTATCCTGGTCATTCTCGGATCTCCAGAACCTTCTTCTCGATCTGCGTATATACCAGTTATTCAGCAAGTCTATAAAATCAACCACCGAAGCAATAGCTTTTTGCAATTCGTACTTGTCTATCGATTCGGTAACCTCCTGCACCAGGCGCTCGATCTCGGAAAGGATCCATTTATCAAGGGGATTATCCGGCGAATCAGGGGCTGATTCAACGGTAATGTTATCGATATTTGCGTAGGTTACAAAAAAACTGTATGCGTTCCACAATGGAATGATAATGCTCTTCAGCACTTCCAGTACACCCTCATCCGAGTAACGCAGGTCTTCCGCCCGTACAACCTGGGAATTCATGAGAAAGAGACGTAGAGCATCTGAACCGAAATTACCGATAACCTCCATAGGGTCGGTGTAGTTCCGCTGGGACTTACTCATCTTTTTCCCGTCTTCCGCCAGGACAAGACCGCTTACAATGCAGTTCCTGAATGTCGGACTGTCGAAGAGGGCTGCACCTAAAATGGTGAGGGTATAAAACCAGCCCCGGGTCTGATCGAGTCCCTCTGAGATAAAATCCGCAGGAAAATTCGCTTCAAAATGCTCTTTCCCTTCAAAGGGATAGTGATTCTGCGCATAGGGCATTGCACCGGATTCAAACCAGCAGTCCAATACTTCGGGTATCCGCTTCATGGTGCCGCCGCAGGAACAGGGAAAGGTAATACCATCGACAAAGTGCTTGTGCAGGTCCGTTACCTCTGTTCCGGCTTTCTCCTCCAGGTCCTTTTTAGAACCGATACATACGGTCTCATCACAGCTTCCGCATTTCCACAGGGGGAGAGGATTACCCCAGAACCGGTTCCGCGAAATTGCCCAGTCCCGTGCGTTTTCCAACCACTTCCCGAACCGCCCGGTCCGGATATGGTCAGGGACCCAGTGGATATTGTTGTTGGCATCGATCATGCTCTGTTTGATACGGTCGATCCGGACAAACCAGGAGGATACCGCCCGGTAAATAAGGGGAGACTTGCACCTCCAGCAGTGAGGATAGCTGTGAAAGCAGGTATCGCGTTTTACCAGCTTACCTTCATCTTTCAGCTTACGGATGATATCGTTATCAGCATCTTTTACGAATACACCTTCAAAATCGGCCACTTCCGGGGTAAACCTGCATTCTTCATCAACGGGACACACCGTTGGAATGCCTGTCCCTTTGAGTATTTCATAATCATCCTCCCCAAACCCGGGGGCGGTGTGTACAATGCCGGTACCATCCTCAGTGGTAACATAGACCGCATTGAACGTACGGAACGCTCCTGTATCGACAAGAGATGCAAAATACGGGAAAAGAGGTTCATACTCAACGCCCAGGAGGTCTCTACCGGTGTACGTTTCGACGATTGAATATGCATCTTCAGATTTATAATAAGCTTCGAGCCTGTCTTGCCCGAGAATGTAGTATTCTTCGCCATCCTTCACCTTTACATAGGAGATATCAGGTCCCAACGTGAGAGCCAGGTTCGAAGGCAGAGTCCAGGGTGTGGTCGTCCAGGCGAGGAAATACGTATTCTCCAGGTTTCTCACTTTGAATTTCACCGTTATTGCGGGATCGTGAACGTCCTGGTATCCTCCCATATTCAGTTCGTGATTCGAAAGAACCGTAGAACACCTGGCACAGTACGGCAGGATGTAATACCCCTCGTACAGGAGGTCCTTGTCCCAGAGTTGTTTAACCACCCACCAGATGGATTCCATGTAATCCGGTTCCATGGTTTTGTAATCATTATCGAAATCCACCCATCTGCCCAGCCGGGTAATGACAGTCCGCCATTCTTTTGTATATCGCAGGACAATCGACCGGCAGGATTCATTGAACCTGGCAACACCGTACTTTTCTATTTCCTTCTTCCCGGAAATTCCGAGTTCCTTTTCCATCTCGTATTCCACTGGCAGGCCATGACAATCCCAGCCGAAACGGCGATCCACTTTTTTCCCTTTCATGGTCTGATACCGTGGAATAATGTCTTTTATCGTACTGGGCACAAAATGTCCGAAATGGGGCATACCTGTAGCAAAAGGAGGTCCGTCATAGAAGATGAATTCCTCACATCCTTCCCTGTTCCGAATCGTTTTTTCAAATATGCCGTTTTTTTCCCAGAAATCAAGGACGCGCTCTTCCATGGCAGGGAAATTTGCCTTGGGATCCACAGGCTTATACAAAAGGACCTCCTCGTTCATGTCTGATTACCACGTATACGACTGGTAAAGTAGAATAACAGCGACTACAATAATAAAAATTCTCTTCTTTTTCCATAGGGTCAAGGGATTTTCAAGATTTTTATTCCATACTATAGTTCCTCCGGAGGATTTATGAATATCGACGGCAGTCATTACAGAACGATATGGGTAAAAGAGGGTAATCCTGGGACGATTCAGGTGATCGATCAGAGCAGGCTCCCCCACTCTTTTGAAATAATAGACCTTACTACGGTTGATGATTTTGTGTCGGCCATCAGGGATATGTATATCCGTGGTGCAGGGCTCATCGGTGCTACTGCAGGTTTCGGTATGTACATCGCTGCATTAGATGCTCCTGACGCGAATTTCGACACGTTTATCCAGGACGCTGCTGCAAAGCTTATCCGGACACGGCCGACAGCCCAAAACCTGGAATGGGCGGTAAAACGGCAGATAAAGGCAATGGAAAGGGAATCTTCCCCCGGGATGAAGCGGGAGGCGGCCTTTGCCGGCGCCAGGGCCATCGCTGATGAGGACTCAGCGTTCTGTAAAATGATCGGGGAACACGGAATTGTTATCATCGAAGAGATTGCACGTAAAAAGGGGAACGATACTGTCCATGTTCTTACCCATTGCAATGCCGGCTGGCTCGCTTTTGTAGATTTCGGGTCTGCTACATCTCCAATCTATCTTGCCTTCGACCGGGGAATCGACATTCATGTGTGGGTGGATGAGACCAGGCCCCGTAACCAGGGGGCAAGTCTCACTTCGTGGGAACTCGGTAAACACGGCGTTCCCCATGATCTTATTGTGGATAATGCCGGCGGTCACCTGATGCAGCACGGTATGGTGGATCTCGTTATAACCGGAGCAGACCGGGTTACCTCCACCGGAGACGCTGCGAATAAAATAGGAACGTACCTGAAAGCCCTTGCTGCAAAAGACAACGGCATTCCTTTTTATGTCGCTCTCCCTTCGTCAACCTTTGACTGGAGCCTCACCGATGGGGTCGCACAGATACCCATCGAAGAACGGGACCCGAAAGAAGTAACCTACATCACCGGCAAAGGGCAGGATTCGATCCAGGATGTCCTTATCTGCCCCGAAACAACAACAGCCCGTAATTTCGGTTTTGATGTAACACCTTCCAGGCTCATTACCGGCCTCATTACCGAACGGGGTGTATGCAGAGCGGACCATGAAAGTATCCTGAAACTATATCCGGAGAAGGTATGATATTCTCCATTATAGATGTAGTGATGTTGATATTCTGCGCAGTTATGATTGCAACGCATATCATGCTCTGCGCGGGGATTCTCCTTTCACGGTTCAGGGAACAACGTTGGAAACAGGTGGAGGATTCTTTCCAACCTCACCTTTCCATCATTATTCCTGCCAGAAACGAAGAGAAAAATCTTCCCGTACTCTTTGACAGTCTGGAAAAACAGATCTATGAACGCTTCGAAGTTATTTTAATCAACGACAGGTCCGGGGACAGTACCCTCGCAGAAATGAAGGGGTTTAAACGACGATTCAAAGGTACGGTGCGCATTATCACTCTAACGGTAAACCCGGGACAGGGTAATCCGAAGCAGTATGCCCTTTCCCGGGGCATCGAAAGGGCAACCGGAGAGATCCTCCTCTTCACCGATGCGGATTGCTCCCTCCAACCGGGATGGACACAAGAAATGAGGAAGCCCTTTTCAAACCCCGGAATCGGTGTCGTATTCGGTCCTGTGTATACCAGGATGGAAAGGGGGTTTCTGAACCTGTACCAGACATTCGATCACGTGTTCCGCTACTTTTATAATGCCGGTTCTGCAGGTATTGGTGGTGCTTCCGGTGTGTACGGCAACAACATGGCAATCCGCACGTCCCTCCTGGATTCCATTGGTGGTTATGATGCCATACCTTACTCGGTTACAGAAGATAACGCTTTGATTACGGAAATCCGTCAAAAAACAGATGCACGGATTATCGGGCTCTCTCATCCGGACATCCATGTCGAAGCTGATCCACAATCCTGCTGGAAGCACCTCACTTCCCAGGAGCTGAGATGGAGTACCGGCGCCTATTTTTCTCCGGATTTTACGACCCGGTTCGGATACAGCCTGGTTAAGCTCTACCTTGCTGCCGGTACCTTCAGTGCGATAGGGGCACTCTGGTATCCCAAGGCCGGTATCATCTCCCTTTCTACCATTATCAGTATGTCCGTCATTGCCGTTACCGGGGGCATCATGCTCCGTATGCCTTTTGTACAGTACTGGCTCCTGTTCTTACCGAATATTCTCTGGTCCATGTTCTATTATCTCTTTATAGATATCATGGCTTTCCTGAAGGTACCTGTAAACTGGAAGGGAAACCGCCTTTCTTCGATGTAATGATGCACCTTTTCCTTGACTATCAGGGTCCTCTCCACGTATAGTTTGCATATCGAAGTTCTATATAAAGCTCTTACATGGTAAAACAACGTATAGCCTTCCTGTATTTACAAACAGGAGGCGGACATCTCTCGGCGGCTACAGCCTTGGCAAACCGGACTCAGGAGCTGTTCGGAAGCGAGACCAAGTGCTTCACCTTGAATCCCATTCCGAAAAAAGAGCATTTTGCCAAGTTTTTATTAGAGGAAGGGTACCGGGTATCTTCACTCAAAATTGAAAAGTTCTGGATTTGTGTCTACGAGTTCAACAAGCTGCGGTTCATGCAGTTGTTCTGGACACTCATTATGACAAAACTGATCCATAAAGACCTTGCCCGGTATATTAAAAAACACAGGATAACAAAAATCGTAGTTCTCCATTTTCTCCTCATCACCCCGGTGTATAGGGTTATCCGTTCACTGGAAGAGAAAATACCTATGTTGACCGTTGTCACTGATCCGTTTACCGCCCATAGTTTCTGGCACAATCAGCCCCACCTCCCGAAAATTGTTTTTTCTGAAAGGGCAAAGGAAGAGGCTATCCACCGCTACGGAGCACATCCGGATAAAATCCATGTATTTCCCATTATTCTTAAAAAACAGTTCGGTACTCCCTTGAGCACCGAGGAAATACAGAAGAAAAAAAAGGAGCTTGGATTTACCCCGGGGAAACGGCTCGTTTTCTTTGCCGGCGGGGGCGAAGGGTATCCTAGAGGAGATTTGTTCGTATGGGCACTTCTTCGTTCGAAGCTCGATGTTGAACTCTGCATCGTGTGTGGAAAGGACGACATGTTAAAAAAACAGATCAGATGGATGGCTTCCAGATACCCGAAAAAGAAGACCATCGTATTCGGATTTGTGGACTTTATGTTCGACCTTATGAATATCGCGGATGTGGTGGTATCCAAAGGGGGGCCTGCAACCATGATGGAAGCCCTTATCCTGAACAAACCCCTCATCATCACCCAGTATATATATGGCCAGGAGAGGGGAAATGTCGAATTCCTCGTTTACAACCGGGTGGGCTTTTATGTAAAAAAGCCGAGGCACATGGTAAGAACTGTTTCCGAACTCTTCGATAATCCTGAAACCTACAACATGATACAAAAGCGGCTTACCCGGGTAAAGATAGAAAACGGTATCGACAAAGTTGTCGCCTTCATCCTGTCTTACTAAGGTCTACCAGGTGCCCTTCGATTTTCCGTATCCTGCCGGAGAGTTCCTGCTGAATTCCCCGTTCTTTTTCCACGATATTTTCCGGTGCATTCGCTAAAAATTGTGTGTTCCTGAGTTTCCCTTCGGTTTTCTTCAGCTGGCTTCTCATTTTCTCAAGCTCTTTTTCGAGCTTAGCTATCTCTTTCGGCACATCGATAACGTCCCGGACAAACACAAACACTTCGAATCCGTTTCCGGCGAGTGGAACCGCTTCCGCGGTTTCCGGTCTGTTTTCAGACAATTGAACCGAGTTGCCTCCTGTAAGGAGGGTAATGAGAGGAATCTGATCTGAAAAGAAATCCGTACCCTGGAAACCCGGGTCAGTCTTTATATGTATATTGATTTTCTTCCCCGGGGGGATGGTAAACTCGCTCCGAATTGTTCGAATTCCACGTACCAGTTCCTGAAGCGATCCAAACCGCTCCGCAATACCGGGATCTTCCCGCTCCGGCCGTATCTCCGGATAAGGAGCTGTTATTACGTATTCGTGTCTCGGGAAAGTGCCCTGATTATCCGGCGGAAGGAGCTGATAGATCTCCTCCGTGATAAATGATAAAAAGGGATGGAGCAGGCGGAGCGACTCCTCCAGCACCGATGCAAGCATCGTTATGGACCGGTCCTGTTCCTTCGGATCATCGGAAGTGAGGTAAAGCTTGGAGCTTTCTATATACCAGTCACAGAAATCGTTCCAGAAGAATTCATACACCCCCAATGCAGCATCGTTGAACCGGTAGGACTCTACCGATGCACGTACCGTTTTTATTGCTTCATTCAGCCGGTATAATATCCAGCGATCGAGACTGTTGTAATTTTTCTGTGAAACCGGGACAAACGTTCGTCCTCCCATGTTCAGGATCAGATACCGTGCGGCATTCCATATCTTGTTGGCGAACTTGGACCCCAGTTTAAATGTGTCCGTATCGAGAAGAATATCCTGCCCCTGAGCAGCAAGGAACGTGAGGGTAAACTTGAGGGCATCCGCGCCGTACTGATCAACGATTTCCAGCGGATCGATGCCGTTCCCGAGAGATTTCGACATCTTCCTCCCCTGGATGTCCCGGACAAGTCCGTGAATGTAGATATCCCGGAAAGGGGCTTCTCCCATGAATTCCAGCCCTGCCATGATCATCCGGGATACCCAGAAAAAGATAATATCATATGCGGTAACCAGAGCAGTGGTGGGGAAAAAACGGTCCAGATCACTAGTCTGTTCCGGCCATCCCAGTGTAGAAAATGGCCACAGCATGGAGGAGAACCATGTATCCAGGACATCATCGTCCTGCCGAAGGGGGCCTTCGCAATCCGGGCATCTTTCCGGGTCTTCCCGTTCAACCAGCATGGTCGAGCAGGAATCACAAAACCACACGGGGATCCGGTGTCCCCACCAGAGCTGCCGGGAAATACACCAGTCCCGGATCGTTTTAAGCCAGTGTTTGTACGTATTTTCCCATTTTTTCGGGTAAAAGACAATCTCACCCCTTTCCCAGGCATGTAACGCTTTCTCAGCCAGGGGCTTCATCCGTACGAACCACTGGTCCGACATATAGGGTTCGATGATGGTTCGGCAACGGTAGCAATGGCCCACCTGGTGGATGTGCTCTTCCTCGCGCAAAAACAATCCTTCGGCTTTCAGGTCCTGGATCACTCTTTTCCTGGCTTCTATCGCAGGAATATCACGGTATTTTTCAGGAACGTTTTCATTGAGAGTTCCATCCGGTTTCAATATGTTTATTTTTTCAAGACTATGGCGCATCGCGATATCCCAGTCATTCTGGTCGTGGCCCGGGGTTACCTTGACTGCCCCGGTGCCGAATTCCCGGTTGACATAGGAATCAGCAACGATCGGTATGGTTCGGCCCGTCAGAGGCAAGACCACCCGTTTCCCCACCAGGGAAGTGTACCGTTCATCTTCCGGATGGACTGCCACAGCCGTATCCCCCAACATGGTTTCCGGACGTGTAGTCGCTATTTCTATCGTCCCCTGCCCGATCTCCAGAGGGTACACATAATGGTACAGTTTTCCATGGACTTCAGCATGTTCGACTTCATCATCAGAAATTGCGGTACCGCATGAACAGCACCAGTTTACCAGATAATTTCCACGGTAAATGAGATCCCGCTCATAAAGGGTAACAAAAACTTCACGAACTGCTTTGGAGAGCCCTTCATCAAGGGTAAACCGTTCCCTCGACCAGTCACAGGAAGCACCAAGGACCTTAAGCTGCCGGGCAATTATTTCATGATGTTCCTCTTTGACTTTCCACGTCTCCTGAATAAAACGCTCCCGTCCAAGATCATGTTTCGATGTTCCCTCTGCTTTCAGTTTTCGCTCTACGACATTCTGGGTTGCAATACCGGCATGATCGGTTCCGGGAATCCAGAGTGTAGGCCTTCCGCTCATCCGGTGATACCGGATGATGATATCCTGTAAAATATTATTGAGTCCGTGACCCATATGAAGGACGCCGGTAACGTTGGGAGGAGGTATGACTATTACAAAGGGATCTGCATCTCCGCCGACCGGCTTGAACAGTCCTTTGTCCAGCCAGCTATTGTAGATTCTGCTTTCAAATTCCCTTGGGTTGTATACTTTATTCGGTATGTGTGCCTTCATGATCGAGATCCGTCCCTTTCAATGGTAAAGTATTGCGGCATACTATCAGAATAGGGAAACTGATTCAAGAAACAGAACACCTTGGATATTATTGTGAATACAATTTTACTGACAACCCGGGTTTTATCATGGTATAGTTTGCTGAATTCTATGAGAACCTTTTTCCTGTGTTTCCTTTTCATCACTGCACTATCTCCTCTCCTTTTCTCTCAGGATTTTGATGCTGAAAGCCCAACGGAAATATCTTCGTCAATCGAGGAAGCTCTCCTTCTTTCAAAGCGGAGAGAGATGGTTCAACGGCTGACCCGGGAATTCGGTGTCACAGATCAAAATGTGCTCAATGCTATGGAACAGGTTCCAAGACATCTCTTTCTGCCGGCGAGCCTGCAGAGGATGGCCTACGAATTCTCCTACATCCCCTTAGGAAACGGGCAGGTACTCCCGGAACCTGAACTGCTGACCCGGCTCCTTATCAATCTCGATCTGAATACAGAATCCAGAGTACTTGTTGCGGGAAACAGTGGGGCATACACGGCGGCTCTCATTGCATTTATAGCGCAGGAAGTGTACCTCATCGAAGGGGTCCAGACCCAGTATGAATTAAGTACGCGTCTTTTTGCCACACTGGGCATTACCAATGTGAGCACTATTCGGGGAAACGACTTTATGCTGTGGAAAACCTCGGGTCCTTTCGATGCGATTGTGGTTCATGGTGCAGTAGAAACGGTATCATCGGACTTGTTGAGCCAGGTCAAACCGAACGGCAGACTTATCTGTTCCATCGCAGATCCTTCCGGTTTCCAGATACTTATCCTGGTCACCAAAACATCAGGCCGATACTCGATATCGAGTATCGGCGAAAGCTTTTTTCCGTTTCTTGATTTCAACTAACAGGGAACGGCGAACTTATTTCCGCATGGAACTCTGTCTACGTGCCCGTTCAATCTTTTCCATCTTTCGAAAGTATTTCGCCTGTTTTTCAATCTCTTCCAGATCGGTAACGTGGATTTTGTTGTCTACCAGTTTGATTTTTTTGTTTTCAAATAGTTTGCGGAGGACAGCATTACCATCACTTGACGGCAGCCCCACAATATTGATCAGTTCTTTTGCCCCGAAATCGAAGGTATAGGCTTCACCGCTTCTTATTGGAAGCCTGTTTTTTTCGATCTGAATGAGCAAAGCATCATACAGCCTGCCAAGAGAATCCGTGAGCTGTGTATTTGCCAGCTGTTTGTAGATAAACCAGATTCGTTCTGCCAGAATCTGGGTAAGGCGCGTGATAATCTGGGGTTGACTGGTTACCATCCGTTCGAAGTTCGCTTGATTTACAGCCAGAAGTACTGCATCGTCGTACGCAATAGCTGATGCGGACCGGGGTTTGTTTTCCAGCAGCGACATTTCCCCGAAAATATCTCCCGGCTTAAGGACAGCGAGAAGATTCTCATTATCATTTGCGATTTTCGTTATCTTCACACTTCCCTTCTGTATGATATACAGTTCCTGTCCGGGCTGGCTCTCGCTGAATACCATGGTGTCCTTCGGGTATGTCCTGGTAAACTCCTCGTTATTCGTATCCAGATACACGGCTTTCGCATAGGGTTTTATTTTTGCCATTCGCTCTTTTGCGAGGTCAACGTTGGAATCGGCCTGACAGTACTTAAGAAACTGATAGTATGCGTAATACGCAAGATTATACTGGTTCTGCCGGGCATAATACTCCGCCACGTTGAACAAATGACGTGCGTCTTCTCCGGCGGTACTTTTAAGGGTAATACTTGCCAGGGCTTCGTCCAGATACCGCATCCGGCGGCTGAATCCCTGTATAATTTTCATAGCAACCGGCGTATTTTTTTCGATAAGAAGTCCGTATTGATCCCGATGAACAGCAATGACTGAAATGTCACTCGTTGCCTGGGCCGTTTCTATATGACTGTGAGACGACATTGTGGATACAACACCGAAAAAGTCGCCGGGACCCAGTGTATTGCCGCCTTCCTCTTCAACAACTTCGACCTCTTTGCTGATACGTACTTTACCGGTTTTCAGGATATAGAAATAATCAGCCTTTTGCTTACCTTCAACAATGACGTAAGCGCCTTTGCTGAAATTCACCATAGAAAGCTGCAGTGGATTATTCATTATTCACCCGAAATTTTAGGATAGTCATAGTATATGAATCATATTCGTGCTTTGTCAATGATAACAGAAAAAATGATCATCAATTAGATTTTCGGCGGGTTACATGCAAGAATGAAGGAACTTTACCACCAATCTATGACGCTCATATCCTGCCATATAGAGTTATAGCTCTCTATATTTCCGGTAGATTCCTCGTGAATTTCCTGAAATGAATACATTCTGCTCTTGCTGAACACCACCCCCCGGGGTGTTATCTTTGTCGTAGGAAGAATCCCCCGGGAAAAAATCACGTGCTGATCATCCATGTTCCCGAAATAGTATTCTTCCGGTACTTCTACTTCGGGGAACGTGCCGAATCGAGCCCCATCCGCAAGGGCAGGATCAAGGGGTACCCATCCGAAGTTCTCCAGATAAAATTCGAGCCAGTAATGCCTTACGGTCCTCTTGTTGTCATACACCAGATAACCTGCCATGGGCCGGGAAGGAACACCGGCACTCCTCAGCAGGGCACAGAGAACCACAGCGTAATGATACGAATTCCCTTCCCGTGCTTCTATGCTTTCGATTACACCGTTTTCCTGGGGGCTCGGGTTGTAGGAATACCTTCTCAGTACGTAACTGAAGAGACTTTTTGCCTTCAGATAGGGATTGCGTTCTCTTCCGGTAACGCTTCTGGAGATATCCTGGATAACCGGGTGATCAGAAGGAATGAACTGATCCGGGCTTGTAAAAACCGTGTAGAGCTTCCTGTTTTTATCGTACTCATTCTCAACCTTTCCGGAATTGATTTTTGTCTCTACCCCGTACCTGTCAAACCAATAGGTGTGGGACACCGTATACCGCCCGGCATCGGTAAGATCGTTCAACCGGTATACCAGGATGCTGGGAAACGTGTTCCAGTAGGGTTCCGGTTCCCTGATCATTTCGGTGTTTGTCTGTTCCAATCCTTCACACAGTTCGGGTACCCAGAGAAAAAGGCTGTTTCCCGGCTGTGCCCGTACGTTGAACACCTGAACACCGTACTGGATCTGGTATCCACGCCGGTTATTCAGAAGCTTGATCCCGGCCTGTTCAGTAACCTCAAAATAGACGGTGTTGCTTACACCCCAGTCGTTTGCAACCAGGAGATTCCCCGATGTCGACCCATCGGGAACATGGATCTTAATCTCAGTATCCGACCAGAAAACATAATCGTAATCGCACTCCCGGGCTGCAATGTAGTTCTGCAAAGTATCTTCGGACCTGCGTACATCGTTGGAAACAGGTATAGGGGTAAAATAAACTTTCCCTGTACCTCTTTCCAGGCCGAAATTCATCCCCTCCAGGGTGACGAGGGTCCCAACAGAGCCCTGGGATGGGGTAATCTCCTGGATATAGGGCTGCCCCGGTTCAGCGGGACCTTCCAGGATAATGGGAATATGCTGCCTGTTTGTAAAAAGCACACCGTTGCTTTTTCCGGTTCTGTTGGAAACGAATACCATGCCGGACCCTACATCCTGGGGAATGCGTACGCTGATTCTCCGGTCCGTCCACTCGATATAGGAAGATGTAGTAGGCCTGTAACCTGCAATGATTACCTCCCCACCGTTCCTGGAATCGCCGAAATTCGTACCGGTCACGAGGAGGACATCACCGGGATTTCCAATTTCGGGCGTGATCATTTCAATTACCGGCGATCGTTCGGAAAAACGGGAAGTAAAGCCGAACAGGAGTATTATGATCAGAAAGAAGGTTACCGGTATGAATGCTTTATTTTTGATAATCCGTTTAAAAAAAGGAAAATCCTGTTCTGTGTTATCCATGATATATCAGGAATAGGGAAGTACCTGGATCTCCAGTTCAATAATAAAATGATCTGTTTCTTTGTCCTTATCATCAGCTACCCCGAGAGGGTAAAAAAGGACTGTTTCTCCCAGTTCGATAGGCAGGCTTTTGACTGAACTCACATACTGGACACCTCCCTTTTTGGAGTTTGAAAGATATACCTGACCTTGTGCCATGAGCGTAATAGAATGATCCTCTTCCAGGTAAGGGGTAATATAGGCGATAACAATGATGTTTTCATCGGTTAACTTTACATTGACCGTTTTCCCGGAAATCGTCAGCCGCGATACTTTCATGTTCCACACGGAAACCTTATTGTTCGCGATAACCCTGGCAGTGATAACAATTCTGAATGCGTTTTCCTGAACGAGCTGCAGGATTTCGTCGATATCTTCCTGTGCTATGAGTGGGACCACAGACATGATAAGTAGGGTCAGTGCTGTAAAAAACCGTTTCACTACTTGAGTCTTTTACTTTCTCCTACCTTCAGGAGCTGGGGTTCACCAACAATTGAAAAATCCCTCTTTCCCGGGATATCCATTTTTACCTCGATCATAAAATCCTGTGAATCAAAATACCGGGTAAGTTCATCCAATTGTATTTCATCCATCCTCAACTGTAAAGGGGATTGCCGGCGTAAAGCGATTGTATTCCCGGTTCGAATCCCGATAGTTACGAACAGCGTAGTAAAGAGGATACAAATAACAGCCGCGGTGAGCACTATAATAGGAGCAGGGACCAGGATGCGGCGTCTCCAGAAAACTGTCTTTTCCTGAAATCTTGGATCGTTCTGCAGTGCTGCATATACATGGTATTTCGATTGTTCTATATCGGGTTCATCAAAATCAAGCATATCGAGACGCGTACGCGTGTACTCTTCAATCTTCACAGCACACTTTTCACATCCATCGATATGGTGTTCGATGTATTCTTTTTGAGATCGATCAAATTCCCCGTCAAAATATTGAGAAAGAGTTTGATCTTCAGGGCACATAATCACCCTCCTTAATAATGTTGCCCAAGGCCTCCCGGGCGCGAAATACACGAACTTTAACGTTTCCCTCGGAAATCTTGAGAATCCTGGCTATCTCTTTGTAGCTTAACTGTCCATACTCCTTTAGCACAAGGACCGAACGGAGCTTATACGGCAGTTTCTGCAATGATTTTTGAACACGTGACAGGGCCTCCTGCCGCAGAGCTTCCTGTTCACCTGAAGGGGCTTCCCGTTCCCCCTGCTGAAGCACCCGTGTATACGCCTTAAGCTCCCTGATTCTCCGTTTCTCGAAATTATACGCCAGATTTTTCAACACACGGATAAGCCAGTATTTCGCCTGATCCACGTTCGGGAGCGGATCCATCCTCTGATAATACTTGACAAATGCCTCCTGACATAAATCCTCCGAAACAGCTGTATCACCGGTTATATGGTATGCGATCCGAAAAATAACAGGAAAAACATGTTCATATACCTCGATAAATTCCTGTTTACTACCTTCTGTACTCATACTAAACAACACATCCGACTTTTTGTTACACTATTCTATTCTTTTCCAACGGGTCCCGTCAGGTGCGTCTTCAATAACAATGTTTTTTCTTCTGAGGATATCACGTATTTCATCCGCCCGCTTGAAATCCCTGTCTTTTCGGGCCTGCTCCCGTGCCCTTATCAATTCTGCATATTCATGCTCCAGATCGTCCTTCCTGATGATCTGCTCCTTTAAGCCCAAACCGAGAACCTTGTCCATTTCAAGGGCCAGAGATACTTTGTCTTCCCCCGGGATGTCTTCGTCCTTTACTGCCCCCCACAATTCCGCCAGAGCCCTCGGGATGTTCAGGTCCTGAGAAAGGTGTTTTTTAAACCGCTTAAGATACTGTAGTGAAGACTCATCCGAAACCTCCGGTGGAAGATGCTCCTCCATGGGGCCTACTTCAGCCGGATCGCGTATAGAGGATGTAAGTCTTTCAACGAGGTTGAGTCTCGCATTTCTTGCAGCTGTAAGGGATTCCTCGGAAAACCGGAGCTGACTGCGGTAGTGTCCGCCCAGGCAGAAGTATCGGAAATCCATGGGATCATAGCCGGATGCTTCCAGGTTGGAAAGAGTAAGAAAATTACCTTTGGACTTGGCCATCTTACGTGTATCCATAAGGAGAAATTCTCCGTGGATCCAGTAGTTTACCCACTTGGTTCCGGTTGCCCCTTCGGATTGAGCTATTTCGTTGGTGTGATGGACCGGAATATGATCGATACCTCCACAGTGGATATCGAAATGCTCACCTAAATATTTCATACTCATAGCACTGCATTCCAGGTGCCATCCGGGATATCCCCTACCCCAGGGACTATCCCACTGCATGGCCTGATGCTTGAATTTAGACCGGGTAAACCACAATGCAAAATCGTGGGGGTGCTTTTTACTCTGATCAACATGAACCCTCGCACCGGATAGAAGCTCCTGCCTGTCCAGAAGGGCTAATGTGCCATACCCCGGAAAGGTACTGATATCATAATAGATGTTGCCGCCGGCACTATAAGTATGTCCTTTTTCCTCCAGCCGGGCAATCAGATCGATCATGTCCTGTATATGGTCCGTCGCCCTGCATGATACCATCGGTTTGAGAATCCTCAGTTTTTCAAGATCTAGAAAAAAAGCGTCTGCAAAATAATCAGCTATTTCCCAGACGGTTTTCTTTCTCTCCCTCGCGCCGACCATCATTTTATCTTCACCTTCGTCAGCATCATCGGTTAAGTGGCCTACATCGGTTACATTCATTACATGGTAAACTTCATATCCGAAATACCGGAACATACGTCGTAAGAGGTCTTCGAATATATAGGTGCGGAGGTTGCCGATATGCGCATAGTTGTAGACAGTGGGACCGCAGGTGTACATGCCGACCCGCCCCTCCTCGATAGGAATAAACGGCTCTATCCTACGCCCCAGGGAGTTGAATAACTGTATCTCCACCTATTTTACCCCTTGAAATGCTTATGCAGGTAGAATTTTCCTGGTTTTACACGATAATATGGTATCGTGGATAAAGTACGGGATTTACTGAAAAAAATCAACATTACCGGAGAGATTCTCCGGAATGAACCCATGAGTCTCCATACAAGTTTCAAGGTCGGAGGTCCTGCGGACTTGTATATAGTTCCGAAAGACAGGGAGGATCTTGTCCAGGTAGTCCGTGAAACAGCTGCACTGGGCATTTCCTGTTTCTTTCTGGGTGCCGGGGCGAACATCCTTGTTTCCGATAAGGGAATCAGGGGTGCGGTGGTTGACTTAAAGGAATTGAATGCTCTCAGTGTCCGGGAAACCCGGATAACGGTAGAAGCAGGATTGCCCGTGTCATCTATGTCGGAAGCGGCATTAGGGCACAGCCTTTCCGGCATGGAGTTCATCTATGGTATGCCCGGAAGCGTGGGAGGATCCGTGTATATGAATGCCCGGTGTTATGAACATGAAGTTTCAGAAATACTGGCGGCGGTAAGAGTGATGGATCCTTCAGGGAATATCCGTTTTTTTCCGGTTCATACCGGTGATTTCGCTTACAAGACATCCCCTTTTCAGTCCAGACCATTGGTTATCCTGGAAGCGATTTTTCAGCTTTCCCACGGCACGAGAGAAGGAATCCTGCGGGCAATGGACAGAAACAGAAAAGACAGAGAACAGAAAGGCCATTTTCTCTATCCCTGTGCAGGCTCAGTATTTAAAAATAACAGGAGCTTCGGGAGACCCACAGGTCAGATTATCGATTCCTTAGGATTTAAGGGATATTCCATCGGTGGGGCACAGATAGCTGATTTTCATGGCAACATCATCATCAACAGGAATTCGGCAACTGCTGATGAAATAAAAAAACTGATTGATTTTGTCGAACACGAAGTGTATCGTTCCCTCGAAATCCGGCTGGAGAAGGAACTCATCTATATAGGCGAATGGAACTAATGTAAGGAGACCGCTATGACGAGAGCTGTTGAGCATATTATCGAATACATGAACGAGCTCAAGTCGGAAGAGCTCAGGAAGCTGATGGATGATATCTCCCTGGATGATCTCTATCATGACTGGTCCCAACTCGATAAAGACATGAAAATACAGTTATTCCTCCTCCTTACCAATGAACGAAAACTGATATTTC
This sequence comes from Spirochaetota bacterium, assembly GCA_024274705.1. Lineage (GTDB taxonomy): Bacteria > Spirochaetota > Spirochaetia > SPDA01 > JAJSAL01 > JAJSAL01. The sequence continues at coordinate 1,671 of JAJSAL010000001.1, read as the reverse complement.
TCGATTTCCTTTCAACTCAGGAACAAGAACGGCTAATCGAGACTCTCTCTGTGGAACACGTACGCCTTCTCTTAAGCACCATGGAACCTGACGATCTTGCGGACTTTATACAGAACGTCTCACCGGATATCAGACAGGCAGTGTGGCAGTCTTTGAGCGAAGAATCGAAAAAGGAAACGCTCTTCCTTCTCCGGTTCGACGAGGATGATGCTGCAGGGATCATGACACCCAGGTATCTGGCTTTAAGATCCTCTGTCTCTGTGGCTCAGGCAATTCATTTTATCCGTAAAACTGCGAATGAAGTGGAAACTATTTACTATATTTACGTCATCGACCAGCTCAAACGGCTTATCGGCGTACTCTCTCTTCGGGATGTTCTGTTCGCTCATAACGAAACTCGAATCGAAGATATCATGGAGAAACGGGTTATCACCGTGAGGGAGGACACGGACCAGGAAGAAGTGGCGAAAGTGCTGGAAACCCACGACCTTATTGCACTCCCTGTTGTTGATACGTACAACCGGCTTTTAGGTATCGTTACCGTAGACGATGTGATCGACGTTATCCGGGAGGAACAGACGGAAGATGTCTACAAAATGAGCGGGATGGAGGGTACTGCAGATAAGTATCTGGAGACATCGGTTTGGCGAATGGTAAAGAAACGGACACCATGGCTTGTGGTCCTCCTTATCGTAGGAACCATAACCACTAATGTGATCTCCCATTATGAGCCGTTGCTTTTAGGGGCAGCGTTCCTTGTCATTTTTCTGCCTATTATTACCCAGACCGGAGGTAATACCGGGAACCAGTCCTCCACGCTGATGATTCGCGGGCTGGCAACAGGAGATATACGTTTCAAACACATCGGCTCGGTAATGGTGAAAGAAATCTTCGTAGGTATAATCATGGGCGTCTGTACAGGGATAGTTATCTTCCTTCGCAGCCTCCTTCTCCCTCCCGGCATTGAAGTATTTCAGGCATTTACCATAGGGCTGTCTCTTATTTTCGTTGTGCTCTTTGCAGCCATTTCAGGAGCCCTGGCTCCTCTTGTGATCCACCGTCTGGGTTTTGACCCAACCGTAATGTCCGCCCCCCTTATGGCAACAGTGATCGATGTGTGCGGACTCACCATCTATTTCGAGACGGCGAAATACTTTCTCAAGTTGTAGTTAAGGACACCCGGAATCAGCGCAGGAGAACCACGGCAAGGATCACGATCATCACCACGAGAAAGATGGAGATTACCGGAATAAACCAGGCCGGGGTACGGCGGGGTCTGGATTCGGTTATATTCCTCACAGATTTTCCCGCGGATGTTTCAGGCTGCAATTCTTTGTAGAGATATCCGCAGGAAGGGCAGCCGTTGCAAAAGAGGGCAGGTCCGCCGATAAAGGAACAAACCGGACATTTAACTGCTTCAAAAGTGTTCCCACAGGACGGGCAGGTACTTGATTCGATACTTACGGGTTTACCGCAATGCTCACAATAAAAGGTTGTCTGTTTCACGATAGTGAAAACTTATGCAGTTCTTGCATGGTTGTCAAGGATGCTAAGCAGATGGAACCGTGGGGGCAGCTCAACGCCTCCTTGCCTCCACAGAATGTATGGGTAAAAAGGCCGGTCAACTTTGCTAAGCAGCACAGCCGAGGGGGCAGCTCAACGCAAAGTAGC
>JAJSAL010000083.1 GCA_024274705.1 Spirochaetota bacterium | reverse complement strand
GGTGCGACAAAACTGCCCAGGGCGGCGAACATGGTCTGTATGGAAAGGTATTTTTCCCGTTTTTCCGGATACATGCCCAGCATGATGCTCTGTCCGATCGCGCCGATTGGACTGCCTAACAGGCTGAATCCGAAAACCAGGAAGAGGAGAAGCACATACATCCGGATAAATCCTACCAGGATCAGCCCAAGAACGAGAGCAAGGGCAAAATAGAAAAAGAGAAGTTTGCGGTTGATATAATCAGATGCAATCGCCCCTATGGTGGTACCAAAGAGGGATCCCATGGAGAGCATGGTAAAAAACAACCCGGCCTGAGAATAGGTAATCCCCAGATCCTCAACAATGGCAGGTATGGAAGGACCAAGAAGCCCTATAACCATTACCCATAAAAAATTAGCAGCAAAAGCTACGTATGGCACTGAAGTTCAGGTTCCTACGTATTTCAGTGCCTGTTTAACGGTCCACCCTTCATGCACAACCCCGGCCATGGCTTCCACCATTGCTTTTGTATTCTTATGCTGCCAGATATTCCGGCCGATGGCAATGCCTCTCGCACCTGCCTGCATCGAGTAGTACACATCTTCGAACACCGTTTCGGGGCTCTTGGATTTTTCTCCCCCCAGGATTACAACCGGAACGGGGCACCCTTCCACGACCCTGGAAAAAGAATCGGGATCCCCGGTATAGTAGGTTTTTATAATATCCCCTCCGATCTCCGCTGCAGCCCGGGAAGCAAGCTTTATCCCTGAAGGGTCCGTTTTTTTCATATCCTTACCCCTTGCCATCGCTTCTATCATCAGCGGGATTCCCCACCGTTCACAGGAATCCGCGACGAGAGAAGCCTGCTTAATAAACCCTCCTTCCCTTTCATGGCCGAATTTAACAGTGACTGCAGCCCCGGAAGCACCGTACAATAGAGCGGTTTCCACGGAGGAGATCATTTCTTCTTCAAATTTACCACCCAGTACGGTAAACCCGCCGGTCAGCCTGAGTACCAGGGATACACTTCTGTCCCAGGCGCCCCCGGCGGCCCTGGCAAATCCCCGGGTTGTAAGGACGCTGTCGGCGCCGCCGGTAACACAATCATTTATTAAAACCTCGGCGTTATTGATACCATCCATGGGTCCGGCAATACTGCCATGATCTATCGCTACCATCACGCAGTTGCCGGTGCTCTTTCGAAATATAGAATTCCATCGAATTTGTTTTCCCGTGTTCATGCTCCCTCCTTGATTAATCATAATCAGATGTTCGATAGTTTTTCGAATGTCCCTTTCAGTCCACGGTAGGTGTCCCGGTAGACTTGAAAGAGTTCACTGTACATTTCTTTATGCCGGTTATCCGGTGTAAATGTTTTTTTCATGTTTACGATGTTCTCAGCCGCTTCCCCAGGTGACTGGTAATCCGATAGCCCGAACAGGGCAATACAGAGATCACCGACAAGTTCGGCATCATCGATTTCCGGAACAAGAATCTGTTTTCCCGTAATATCCGATTTGATCTGGTTCCAGAGATCGCTTTTAGCAGGATTACCGGTAATACGCAGTTCTTCTGCAGTAACGCCGTTTTCTTCCAGGACCCCTAACACATCCCGTATTGCAAATCCTATAGATTCCATAACGGCCCGGGTCATTTCCTGAAGACCATGATTAAGAGTGAGACCGATAAACACACCTCTGGCGCGGGTGTCCCAAAGGGGTGCACGTTCACCGGTAAGATAAGGGAGAAAGATAAGTTTATCCGCGCCGGGAACCGCCCGGCCCGCACGCTGGATAATATCATCGAAACTTTCCTTTTCTCCGCAGCTTACATTTTTAAACCATTCCAAAGCCTTGCCGGAAGTAGATATGATACCTGTAATATTCCAGTACTCCCTGGCCACGTGGCGGTAGCACATGAGACGTGTGTCCTTGACTTTCGTTAATGAGCAAATGTTGATCCCTTCGGATGTTCCGGCACGGTCACAGGCCCTTCCCGGGAGCACCGTGGCAGTACCCAGAAGGGCCATGATAAAGTCAGGGCCGCCGCCGAATACAGGCGTCCCCCTTGTAATGCCGAAAACGGATTCAGCTTCAGCCGTGACCAGACCTATTTTTTCTCCCGGCATGATGAATTCGGGAAATTTCGTTTTGTCCAGGGAGAGTATATCGATCAATTCTTCTGTCCAGATGAAATTCTCCAGGCCTTCACCGGGAAACACGAAAGCTGCTTCCCCGGTTAGACGGGATGCCAGGTACTCTGAGCACGAGAGAAACCATCGGCATCTGGCATACACATCCGGCCGGTTCCGTTGCAGCCATAGTATTTTCGGCAAGTAGAAAGTTGGATCAACATAGATGCCGCTCTTTTCCTGGATGATCGCCGCTTCGGTAATCCCCCGCCGGTCCATCCACGTCATGGCGGGAAGCAGGGCATCACCCCGGTCATCCACAGGGACCAGGGTGGGTCCGTTTCCGCTGACTACGACGGCGCTGATTTTTCCGGTATGATGATTTTGAAGTTCCCGGGAACACTCTTTAAGGGCGTTGAGCCATTCGACGGTATCAATTTCATGTACCAGCGGATCTGCAGATTTAGGCATCCTGATAGACCGGGATGTCTTGACCGCAAGTACCCCGTTTCGATTAAACAATGCCCCTTTCACCGCGGTGGTGCCGACGTCGAACACAAGGATCATTCAGTTTACCTCATGTTCCATGAGAACCCTGTATGTGTCGCTTGACATAGCGGCCTTAATACCTTCCTCAAGTCCGTCAAATCCTACAGTCTGACTTATAAGGGCTGTCACATTCACCGTGCCGAAGGCGATAAGACGTACCGCCTGATAAAAATCATACTCCGTCCTGCCTTCACTTCCGGTGATGAGATATTCATTCCGGTGGAGAGTATTTGCATCTACAGGAAACTCCGGTTTGTCCCCATAGGATGTATAGATATTGATCCGCCCGCCTTTGGATAAAGAGCCAAGTGCGCTGCCTAAGGCGGAGTGGGCCGGTGTGGTTATTACACAAGCCTCTACCCCTTTTCCCTCGGTGATCTCCACAATGATTTCTTTGAGGTCTTAGTGCACAGGATCTATAGTAAGGGATGCTCCCAGGGAACCCGCCTTTTCCAGCCTTTTCGTATTCGGGTCTGAAACGAACACCCTGGAGCCCATGGCCCTCGCAACCTGCAGGTGCATCAACCCCATTGGTCCTGCTCCCAGGATGAGAACGTCATCCGCCAGGGAAAGACCGATTTTTTTAAGTGAACGGATACAGCATGCAACAGGCTCTACAAATGCCGCTTCCCGGAAGGAAACAGAATCAGGAATTTTGTATACCTGGGTAGCCCGTACTGCCAGATACTCCCCGAAGCCCCCCAGGATACGTACGCCTTTCTTAAAGCGGTTTTGACACATATTCGAGTGCCCCGTCCGGCAGTAGTAGCATTCACCGCACCTTAAGACCAGGTCCAGTGCAACCCTGTCGCCTTTTTTTACATCACCGAATACATCGGATCCCACTTCGACCACTTCTCCGGATGCTTCATGCCCCGGTACGATAGGGTAGTATATTTTCATGTTCCCCCGGTATAACCGCTGTTCAAGGGTGCATATGCCGCAATTTTTTACTTTTACCAGTATCTGATTGGGCTGCATGACCGGGCATTCCACTTCCTGAATCTCTATCCTGCCCGTTTCTACAAGTACTCCCGCTTTCATCATTTCTCCTTTCCTGAAGTGTTATGTTCTTCCATCGTGTTCATCATCATGTGTCTTCCGCCGTCAACCGGCAGCAGCACACCGGTAATAAACCCGCTTGTATCCGATGCCGGTTCCGCCGCCGGTAATAATACCGGTTTTCCCTGTAAGTAAATCAATTAGTTCTACCCATGTTACACCTTTGTCCTGTAGTGCCGCCAAACGGAATATCCGATCATAGCGAGTACCGTGATGATGTATGGAAAAGCCAGGATGAATTCCGAGGGGATATCAATCGCGCCCTGGGCGTAATTGGAAAAACTTTCGGCAAAACCGAAGACAAAGGACGCTATAAGGATGCCGAGAGGTGTTTTATTACCCAGATAAATAACTACCAGGGCAATCCATCCCCTTCCGGCAGTGATGTTCGGTACAAACGCAGAGAGGTTAAGGGTGAGCATGGCCCCTGCCAAACCGCAGGTAAAACCGGATATGAGGATGGCTTTCAATTGATAGCCCCGGGGACTCAGGCCCAGGGACGCTATCGTCTCTTTTCCCAGCCCGGTACCTCGCAGCCGCAATCCAAAAGGAGTGCGGTAGATAACAACGGAAGCGATGAGAAGGCACGCCCAGCTTAGGTACACCAGCACATTGTGGCCGATCAGGAGGTCTCCGACTACCGGAATCCGCTGAAGAAAGGGGACCGAGAACACCGGGAGCTTGGGTATGTTTTCAAACCGGATTACTCCCTTGTTGCCGAACAACTGGTACGCAAGCACAACCGTGAGTCCCGACGCCAGCAGGTTTGTGGCAAGACCGCTTATGAAGATGTTGGCCTTGAGATACAGGCTGATGACGCCGAATAAGAGGGAAACCAGCATGGCAAAAATGATCCCCAGGAGAATCCCAAGGAAAAGGCTGCCCGTAACGGCTGTAAAGATCACGCTGAAAAAAGCCCCTATCAGCATAAGTCCTTCCAGGGCGATATTGAGCATGCCTGTCAGTTCGGTAAAGAGTCCGCCTGTTGCTGCCAGTAGAAAAGGAGACATGATGCTTACCGTGTTATGAATCAGTGGAAAGGTACTTTCGTTCATACTGCTGCCTTTATCCGGTATCTGAAGAAATTGTAGATTGCCTGGGCTGTAACGAGGAAGAAAATAACAGACTGGATAACGGCGGCAATTTCAAAGGTTACATCCGAGTGGAGCATGGCTGATTTTGCTCCGGCATCGAGGTATGCAAAAAATATTGCGGCTGGAATTACTCCTAAGGGGTTGTTCTTTGCTATGAGGGCCACAGCGATACCGTTCCAGCCCATACCGAAGGAAAACTCCTTCAACGCCATGTAGTGGGTCCCCATGATGGAGAACCCTCCGGCCATTCCGT
>JAJSAL010000082.1 GCA_024274705.1 Spirochaetota bacterium | reverse complement strand
TCACCGGTTTTATCCCGTGTTACCAGGTTACATGAAGAAAAAAAGATAACTATGATTCCCATCAATACAAAAAAAATGACCGGATAGTAATAAACATACTTTTTTGATTCCATGCGCCCACCTCCACTTCCTTCCCTGTGCACGGTTACCAGTATACACCAAAAGACATGGTATTTCAAAGAGAATTCAATATCATAAATTCATTATTCACGGATTACACAGGAGGCAGAAAGAATCCAAAGTAGGTTTTGCCGATGTCCCCCGGGTAAAACGTAGTCCAACCGGTACCGGATTCGTCTTCTATTGAAAGAATCCTGTTCACCGAATCGTTATAGGACATTTCTTCATCAAGGATATACAGGGTGCTGTTTGCCTCCGAGAGAAACCGTCTTGGACCGAGCATGGGGTCCGAAGAAACCGGATCCTGGGCAAGAACACCGTTTTCAGTCTGAAGATCTTTAGACAGACTTACCATCTTGTTATTCGATCCGTTTACTGCAGCAAGGACGGTATTACCGGTCAGTAACGCGTCCCAGCAGTCTCCGCCGTAACCGCTCATGTCCCGGTAATTGACGACGGTCTGACCCGCGGGGTCATACTGAAACACATATGGAATCTGCGCTGCGCCATTAAAATAGGTGCCTGCAATGTAGAGATAACCGCTTTCCCCCATGGCGATACCGTTGATCGAATATACTTCCGGAGGACCTGCCAGTGACAGGCTCTGCTCACTGTTTCCATCCAGGTCCGATTGCCACAGGGAACTGCCGTCACTGTAGTACAGAAGGTCATTTGTTCTGTCCACAGTCAAGGCAACGAATCCTCCGTCTTTTACCACCAACGGTTCTGCCGATATATCTGCCATGCTGTCGATCCGGTAGATAATCGCGCCTCCTGTAGTATTCCCGTTATGCGCGAAATAGATCCGTCCGGACCCGTCAATATCGATATCCCAGGGATAAATAGTAGGTCCGATCCCCAGTGCTGTATTGTTCTTTTCTATCCACCCGGGTCCATCCATGTCATCGATCTGCACGATCCGATTTCCTTCAGCATCGGGGACCAGAATTTTCATCGATTCGATATCCAGCGTAACCAAAACCCCCGTGCTTTCCCCGGCTGCAAGATCCACAGTCTGACTGCCCTTGTATTCAGTGACCACGTTTTCCGGTGTTGGATAGACGGTTATCTCAAATGTCCTATCCGTACCTGCAGGCACTATCACAGTGAGCTCCGTGATGCCGGTGTCGGGAATCGGTACCGTAATAGTCCCGAAATCATCAGCTGAAACGGATAACGTCATGGCTAAAATATTCTGAGGCAGGTTGCGTACCGTTACAACCGGTTGGGCTGTTCCACTGTTTTGGACGGTACATCCGGTTATAAGAAGGAAGGGTATAACTGCGGCCAGGAGAAGTGCGATACTCCGGCGTTGCTTGTTTACAGGGTTAAGTATAATTGCCCCGGGTTTATGCTGCATACACGTTCTTACTGCCAGGTAATAGTTACCGTAGTCGTTGTCGGCACCTCCGGGGGTATCACAACCGGTATTTCTACCGGTATCACAACCGGTGCATCTTCCAGCACGGTTACCACGGTGACAACCTCGGTTGCCGCATCCAGGACATCCTCGGCAAATGCTACGTCACCGCCTTCTTCACCTGACTCCACTTCTATCGTTTCACCCTCTGATACGGTTATTTCTTCACCCGTGTCGGTTTTAACAACGAACTCTCCACCTTCACCGGACCATTCTTCCCCGTCTTCTCCTTCGAGAGTGGTGCCCCGCACGGAAGCAGTGGAAACGGCGCTCCGGATGGTAAAGTCGTGTTTGAGTCCTTCCACGGACTTGATTTCAGCCCTGATTTTGCCCACTCTCAGGCCGAGATCGGTTTTTATCGTACCCTGCTGCTGCACCAGTTCATTCAGGCTTATCCTGGTAAGCTGGCGTACCTGTATTTCCGAAGATCCTAAGTCCAGGGTGGCTCCGGAATTGAAGCCGGTGGAAATAGCAGTGCCCCTGGATATTTCGCGTCCGGTTCCTGCGGGAGTCCAGCTTCCTCCCGGCGGCTTTATCTCTACCTTTCCCTTAACTTCTGTTATCACGGCCCTGTCCGCGGCTGAGAGGATAAAAACCGCACATAAGAATAATATCGATATCAATAACAACTTTTTCATACGAAGCTCCTTTGCCTATAGTCTATCACATACTAAGGGATAATGCCATTTTCCCGACCATTCTTGTTGTTGTATCGGTAAACGCCGCTGCCCCGGGAAAGAAAAACCCGGTGGAAACCGAGAGCCCAAGATCCGAGAGAAACCTCATGTTGATAAACCCGTCGACTTCTGTTCCCAGGTATTTTGCAGTGGATGCTTCATCCAGCCCGGATTCGGAAATGGGACCTGCTGTTGTTCGAAATACCGGTAATCCTTTCAACTGGATTTGGAAATTGTCCCCAAACACATGCTTTATATTTGATAAAGGTTTGAAGGAGTAACTGAACTCCCCGTATGCAATGTTGCCAAGCTGGGGAGAAAATACCAGGCCCACGCCGGGTCTCGAAATGGGCACAAAGGTTGTTGCCAGACCTGCCTGGTTGTCTTCGTAGTACACGTCACCATCGGGTTCCCCGGAAGTCGCCAGGAATTTAACACTTATCCTGGACTGCAGGACCTTCGGCATAAAGTAGCTCAGTTCGGTTCCTGCCATGAAGGATGATATGGTCTCGTAGGAATACGCACCGCTTATGTAGGAGAGGGACTTGCCTGTGCCGAAATAGCCGTATAATTTGTAGTACAGACCACTGACAAGAGGTCCTTTAAAGCCTAAGCCGAAGTAACCGGTGTTGAGCCGCCCCCCGCCTGTTTCGGAATATGTTGTATCACCTTCAGCTATCAATTCACCGGCAGGACGCAGATCCTGCTGCAGAATAGCCGATACGGTGAGGTGCTGACGGGCAAACAGTTCCGGGAACCTGAAGCTCACGATCTCCACGATGCGGTGAGGAGAGAAATAGAGGGTGTCTTCGCCGCTGTCCGAAAGATCCTTCTTGGACATGATGATCGATGAATTGGGTTTTGCGTTGAGCCCGGAATACCCCGCGGAAACGAGGAGGGTCATAAAGGGAAGACCTGTTTCTAACCGGATACCATCCAGGTTGTGGGCTAATACCTTTCCCGTGAAGTCTGAAAAGAGAAACCTTCCCGCTTCAACCGTGATCCTGAAGGGCGTGTCGCCGTATTTTACGAAGTTACCCTCCACTTTTAACAGGTCCACATCGAAGAGGTAGTACCTCTCCAGGTCGAAGGTGTAGCTTCCCTGGAAAGCGGTTTTAAATGATTTACTTAAGCCCGCTTCCATCCACAGGGAAGCCTTATCTCTCTGAGTAAAGGCCGTCTCGCCGTCCCTGGTAAATCCCGTGGTATTCAGCAGGGAAAGCCCGCCGTCGAACCACTGGGCGGAAAGGGTAAGCACTGAAAAAATGAAAAAAACGACAGAGAAGAGTAAGAGCTTTTTCATCACATTTCCTCCTTCCATCGCATCAGTTTGCCCAGGATTTTCACCGCGTCCTCGCCGCTTAAGCGGCGGCTGGAGGCGGAACTACCCTTTACGAAGCCGAGATACTTGAGCTCCCGGGAGGCATATCTGGGGCTCTTGAACATGGAATAGAACAGCCCCCCTTTGATGTCGAAGGCCTGCAGCAGAACCTGGGCATAGTCACCAAGGCGGAGTGGGTCGTCCGGGCTTCGGGTTTTCAGTTTCCACCCCTGCTGCTTGAGCACATCCAAGGCTTCCGCCGGCGTCGCTGATTCAGATACATACCCGGCACCTGTAAGGGCCAGATACACCGTATTCCCGTACGTTGCAGGGTCCTCTTCGAGTACAAGGTCTATCATGTCGTTTGATTGGGAGAAACTCTGAACTGCCGGAACCAGGAACAGGAAGAATGCAAGGGGAATGATCATTTTCTTCATACTTTTTCCTTTTAATGTTGTCTGTTAGCCATTATACTCTGATATTGTATTTCAATCAAATAAAAAAAGGATAATACAAT
>JAJSAL010000081.1 GCA_024274705.1 Spirochaetota bacterium | reverse complement strand
AGTTATCTTTCTACCTGTAAAAAACAGGGAGTCTCCGCTAATGAAGCTTTGACGTTGCTCTTTCTTGGAAAATACCCTGATTTTATAACGGCAGATGTGTGTGGATCGATCAGTTCCCCTGATTGTGCTGAATAGTTACTTGTTTTGTTGAAATACGGGATCGGTATTCGACACATTATCGAGCATGATATCAGGGCTTCGAAAGAAATTGGTTTCCGGCGGGATTGTGGATCTGTGAAGATTCGGAAAACCGAGGGAAAGTGTATTCCCGTTTTGTCCGAGCTCGTATTTCGCATCAAAGAAAGCGTACCGGAAGAAATCGAAAACAGCGTCCACGTCCTGGTTTACATCCTCGAATACCCCGAAAGCTACCGACTCATCACCAGGGTAATCGTCATAAACCACCATGGGAAGGTTCTTTTCCTTGATTGTAATAGCTGCTGCGGGTGCGGTGTTATCGGTATATACCTTGAAGACGCGATCGCCGCCATCAACTGCTTTTTGAATTTTTACCGTATGAAAAGCAGTCCAGTTTACTATCTGATCCGAGAAGGCGTATGCCCGTGCCCCTGGATTGTTGCTGTGAACCCGCAGGGCCAGACGGGTACCTGTATGGGAGGCGGCGGGGGTTGTGACATTGACGAGAGTGAGTTCGCATAGGTACGGTCCGTTCTGAAGCCTGATTCCTGCTCCTGTTGTTTCCACCTGGATACCTGATACCGGGTTTGCAGGATCCGTCGCATCGATGACAGTCAAAGTAGTGCTGGAAGTGGTGACGGTTGCTTTAAGGGAGGCCTCGATGTATGCAGGGGCATCCCAATCGTCATTTGCGGTTGCTTCGTTTTTAAGAACGTTACCGTAGCTTCTCGCATACGTCCTGTCCATCGTGTTAACGCCGTCTTTTGCGATTTTCAGCGGTTCCCCGTTTCCTGCGGAAATAATGCCCGCACCTGAACCGGTCCATCCGGGGACAGGACTGCCGCCGTCGGGGTGGGTTCCTGTTGTCATAGAACCTTCGGGACAGTTTTCAGGAATCCCTTCTTCCCTGGGGAAATATCCCCACCCCTCCAGGGCATCTGCATGAGACGCGAAAGAAGCGGCGGTGCCGATAATACCGAAATAAAAATCCGCCGGAGCCAGTGTGGTACTGTTTCCATCTATATATTGGTTTATATGCAGATGATACTGGCCGGTCTCGTTAAGATCGCCTTGATCGAGTCCCCCGGCAATAAGACCGTGAAATGTCAGTGCGATCTGTCCCCCGCCGGGCTTGTCGAGGGTGGCAGCAGGAATCCCTGGTCCCGGATTATCAGAGAGAATACGTACATTCAAGGTGCGATCCGGGTTCAGGATACAGGGAGCCGGACCACCGGTTTCAATCCGGGTTGTCCGGATATCCGCTCCTGTTCCATCCGTAATGAGAACCTGGTAGTCGAGAATAGGCCCTGGATTGGTAACGTCGGCGAAATAGGTGATGGTATTCTCACCGCTCAGTGCACCGTTACTTGTGTCCTTAATGTTCGCAGTATCGACTGTGACAGTAACATCGTTATCCGGATCATCCTTAAGCGCCGAGATGAAGGACAGAACCACTGCGTTCTCTGCCTTATCAGTTCCATTATAGGCAGCAGTTGAAGCATTATCCGGCCCGCCGCCCTGGATCCCGCCGCCGCCTAGTGTATAATATAATACGTTCACGGCGGCAGTACTATCGAGGTGACGTGAGAAAATAATTCTATTGATGTCTGCGGCACCGTGGATGATTGCCCCTCCCATGGGCTGCGCTTTTATGATTGTAATGTCTGCGATCAGGTTCTCAATTCTTTTAAGGACATATGCACCGGCTATATCCGGATCGGCGCCATCGAAATCTCCGGGATCAGGATCGAGGTTCAGGTGTTTGAATGAGATGGGATATCCGGCAGCCGTACTTTCACTATGCCATTTATCAGAGATGAGATAAGCTTCATCGATAAGGTAGGTCCAGGACTTTTTCACCACCGGCACCGAAAACAGTCCGGTTTGATACCCGTTGGATATTGTTCCACCGCTGTTATCGATGACTATGGGTATGCTGTCAAAAGCTGCATCTCCCCCCGCAACGGTCACCATAGGAATTACATCAAAATCCTCGCTTGGGGTGCTCCACGATGAACCGTCATACTTGAACATAACGATGTACATGCTGAAGGTAGTATCTTTTATCCCGGCCAGCCTTGTCATCCACGCCTGCCCTGATTGGTTATAGGAATTGATGAAGGCAAGAAGTATCGGTTTTCCATCCGGTTGCAGAGAACTTAAGCTTTTGGAAGTTCCATTGTTGACACCGCTGCCGCTATAGGTCGTCAGGTTTATGTCGGTTGGCCCCGACCCAATATCTGTTGCCATTTGTTTCTCCTTTTTTCCAAGTTTATACTAAAAACTATTGATCCGGATTCAGGGGAGACTCATTTCGGTCGAATAGTTTTCCCAGGTCAGGTTGAATAGATAATCGGTCCATTCTCCTGTTGAAATTGTGTTTGTATTATAATTGGCTGAAGTGATTACCGGTCCGGCCAGCTCATCTTTGTACCAGTTTCCGTCATAGTCGAAATCGTTACGCCGCACCGACGCCGGGTCGGAGGTGTCATTGGATTCATTGATCCCGTAGGTCTCGTCATGAAAGGCCGTGTGGATTGTGAAATGGTTGTCTGTTATAGTTGGAGAGCAGTTTCTTAAATCGATACCGTATCCAGCCCCTGGCAGGGTTGTAGACCAGTTACCGCCATTGATCTCATTATTCGTTATTGTGGCATTTACATCTGCCCTGAGCCTGATGCCTACAGTATAATCAGCTTCGCCTCCATTTATTGTGGATTCTTTGATTGTCGGGGTCGACGCTCCGTTGATCGTGTACACAGCGTAGGAATAATCGGTAGCAGTGGGATTAATCGTACATTTCTGGATAACGGCAGATGAAGATGAGAGAAAAATACCGTACGTGGTGTGGCTCCTTTCCGCAATACCGCGCCCGGTGATTGAGATATTATAGATCGTGGGACTCGCTCCATTTACTAAAGCGATGCCGCAATGAACGTTTCCATCGGCACCTTGCCGGCCCGGTGTAATAGTAAATCCGTCAATCTTTGTCGCCTCCGTTATTGCAGAACCGTCACCATTGACTGCTCTTACCGGGTTCGAAGTGCTGCTCCCTGCTGCATCAGTACTGGAATCGATGATATTACTCGTATTTTCCGCTGGATTACGGGATGCAAAGTTAAGGGCATACCCCCCTTCCAGGGACACACCGGCTGTCATGTTTACAACATATAAAGACGCCGGTGAAACGGCACAGCTTAAGGAATAAGTACCCTGTGCTACCCTGACTACCGCAGGACCGTTGCCTGTTGCAATATAGAGTTCTTCTGCTTTGTCGATCCCGGACTGGATCGTATCCAGTGGATTGAGCCTCGTACCGTTCCCATTCGAAGAACCCGGGTTTTCTGCATTTCCCGGGTCGCTTACACATACACCTTTGAAAACATCGAATAGAAAAGAAATCGGTTCGTTATATCCTTCGATGGTGATTGCCAGACTTTTATTCTCACCATCCTGCCAGGAAAAAATGGCCAGTTCATTCAATACGAGAGTATCGTTTTCAAAATTCGTCGTTTCCCAGTTTACAGGCGCCCCATCGAAATCTCCTCCGACAGAGAGGGTCTCTGTATTCATTGCTGCCGGGAACATAACAGTAATAATCTCATGAGCCGTAATGGTCGCATCATGTGGAGGACTTATTTCAGGAAGCTCCAGTACAGGTACTTCCTCTTCAGGTCCTTCAAGATACGCCCTGTTATCGTCATCGATTGTAAGGCCGAGTTCATCGGAACAACTCAATAACAGAAAGGATAAACAGATAAGCATACTTAAAAACAACAGAAATTCTATTATTCTTCGCTCCATTCCACTTCCTCCTTCGCTGCAAAAAGAGATGCTCTCTCCCCCGTTTCTTCAGACGAAACCAGGTACGCATATTTTTCAGCCAACTCCGGGCTTTCGACTTTCAACTTCTGGTAATAGGCATTGACCTGACTGTAATTCTCGAGCTGGTAATAATTTCTGGCCAGTCCAAGGATAGCCTTTGTATTGTACGACTGACGGTCATATACTTTTTGAAATTGGGAAAGCGATTTATCATATTCACCTTTCAGGTAATAGACGTTACCAAGATTGATACCTGCAGGTAAATAATCCTTATCAACTGCCAGGAGGAATTGTTGTTCCGCGGGTTCAAGAAGCCCGTACCGGGCGTAAATAAATCCGAGTTTGTTGATGAGTCTCGGGCATTCATTACTCTCAGCAATTTGCGATTTCAATTTCTGTACCAGCGGTTCGATTTCCCTGCGGACAAACGTATCAAGAACGGAGTGAACGGCTTCGAGTATTTTCTCATTTCCTGGATTTTAACATCGCCTCCGGTTCCAGCTATCCCGACAGGTTCATACAGAGACCATGCCTGGTGAATGGGAAAAAACCCGTTTCTCCACCGGGATTATACTTACGCCACTCCCGGGCCCCTGTCTGCCACGCTTTGAGGAATCCCTCTTTGAACAGGGTAATCTCAACAGGTACCCAAACCTGCTCATTTTCATAAATGAATTCATCTGGATTGGAGAATGTCTTTCTCGCATCTTCCTCTGATATTCCCAGGGAAAAGGCCATGAAAATATGTCCTGGCGCAGTTATAAAGGCGGTCTCGATACCGACCGATTCCAGGAGGGCACAGTAGAGGACGGAAAGATCATCACAATCCCCTGCCTTATATACCATTGTCTGTCTCGGAAACTGCAGGAAATCCAGGGATGTCGAGTCTTTGGAAAATACGGCATAGGGCGTTTTCGGGTCAATAACATAACTGATGCCGTACAATCTCACTGATTCAAAAAGACCTATCGCGATCTTAAGATTCAGATTTACATTGGTCTTACTCCTTTCCCTTACTATCCCCGCAACATTTTTCGTAAACTTCAACACAACAGGATCTTTCGACGTAACGAATGCTGCCGCTTTCCTGTCATCGTCCCAGGTAATGGCATTACGATCAAAAAGTCGAATACTTTCCACCAGTGTTTTTTTCAGTTCCCGTTCCTTGTATGTATAGTCCAGCAATTCGAAATGTAAGGAAAATGGAACATATTTGACCGGAAACAGCGGTTCGACCCCGCTCACCAGCCGCTGATACAACGGCATTCCATTCCCCTAACGTTATCGTTGAAGCGATTGATTATCAAAAACCGGTATCCCGACAATCCTTTCTTTAACATACCCCATCGGTTTCACTGGAAAAACCGCACATGAATTGTAGTCGGAATAACTACAGCCTTTGATGGTTTT
>JAJSAL010000080.1 GCA_024274705.1 Spirochaetota bacterium | reverse complement strand
ATCTCGATACCGGAATCGGCTTTCCAAACCAATCCGCCTGGGTTTCACTTATTATCGGTAGTGGTTCATTTATAACCGAAAAAGCGCTTGCATATGGTGAATGTGTATGAATAATAGCATTGATATCTTTTCGATTTTTTATAGCTTAGTGCATAAGTTCTGCGACATGACAGCGAAAAAAAATACCTCGCAACTGACGTGGGTTTTTTGACATCTTAGTAAGCTTCTCCTTTACCAATAAGTTCATTTCCTCTTTCGTCTTTGCCTGATGTCCTTTCAATTCTTCGTGCTTTAAATGATTCCATACTTTCTCGTCAGGATTCCAGTCAGGTGAATAAGGTGGCAAATAGAAAACATGAAGTCGTTTTTGACTTTCTATGAAAGCCCTCGTCTTTTTTGATGTATGCGGACGTGCTTGATCCATCACCACTACAACGTGACGTCGCTTGTGGTATTGCAGAATTTGTTTTAGGAAATGAATAATCTCATCCGAGGCTATTCTCTTTTCAAGCAAAGTGAATATGAGATCTCCCCTCTTGCTGATCGCCGACATCGCCGAAATACCCCCTCTCTTCCCGGTTACTTGCTGAACAGGTGTCTTTCCTCGAGGAGCCCAGGTCTTTCCTAAAAACGCTGTCATGGATATATTGGATTCATCCTCGAAATACAGAATAGCCCTGTATTTCTTAACCGTTTCGAGTATACGGGGTAACTCCTCTTCAATCCATTGTTGCCGCTTGGCTTCGTCCACTTCAAAGTACTTTCGTTCTGGTTTCTGATATGTCAAACCCGCTTCCCGTAGTCGTCGCCAGATTGTCCATTTTGATATTTCTATTTCATATTCTTTGCAAAGAACCTGAAGGAGTCGTCCGCATGTCCAAAAGTCTGTTTCATATCCAAACTCTGAGGCGGGTTTAAGAACGATGGTGCTCAAGCCAAGTTCATCCAGGCTTTCCAATTTTCGTGGTCGTCCGCTAACAGGTTTCCTGACAAGACCTTTCTCACCGTTTTCCTTTTTATAGCATGATACCCACCGATGAACCGTGGATCGATGAGTTTGGTACACACTTGCTACGTCTGCAACGGGCATCCCACCAAGGCAGGCCCTCACTGCCCGAAGACGAATATCGTAGGTGGAATACTTTGCTTCATGCATATTTGCATTATAAACAAAACCGTAATATAGTCAAGAGAAGTCGCAGAACTATTGCACTAAGCTATACTTATTTGAAAAAGAGTACTGACTGGTAAAATATTTTAACCGCATCACAACTTCCGACAACAGCCGCTTGGTAGTTCGCTCAGTAAGAAAAACAAGGAGATAGACTGGGCTCTCCCAAATTGGCGCTTTTTATACAATGCTTTTTTTGATATAATAAAGTAAATGATAAGACAAGCATTTTAGTATTACAAAAAAAGCACCAACTTCGTCAAGCGGCGAACGTTGTGCGACCCATACCGGTATGATCAAGCGCCTTTATTATCGAACCTTACCTTCCGTGTGTCCTCTTCCAGGCCGGTCTTTTCTGCCAGGGGCCCGTACAAGTCGGGTCTGCGGGTTTTCAGCCACCGCCTGCCTGTGGCATTGACCAGTAGTTCAGGGTCCAGTTGTGCTGTAACCATGTCATTTCCTGCTTTCCATGTTTCTGACAGGATCCTTCCGTAGGGGTCGATGATCATTGCATTCCCTGTACGTATTTCATCATCATCGGGACCGATGCCGTTACTGAACAGGAGGAACATTCCATTGTCGTGAGCCCGTGCAGGAAGCCACCTCAGAAGCCATCCCCGTCCTTTAGGTCCCCTTAATTCCTGCTGTATCGTTTCCGGATCAGTTTTTCTGTTTTCCCAGGCTTTTCGCTCTACCAGCCCCATGATGTTCGGATCCGGAGATGCACACCCTCCGGTCTGGTGGGGAGCTATAAGAAGATTTGCTCCCTTGAGTGCCGTTATTCTTACATTTTCTCCGATGTTGTTATCGTAACAGGTGAGGACCCCGATTTTCCATCCCAGGGCAGTATCGAATACGGTATATTCATTCCCTGAATCCATGTGTTCACTGATAAAGCAGTGGAGCTTTCGATGTTTGTGAATGGATCCGTCCGGTGCGGCTACGACATACGTGTTGTAGAGGGTCCCTTCTACCGTCCTTTCTATAAGCCCTGCGCCGATGATCATCCCCGTCTTTTCCGCCAGGGCTGACAGCCTGAGTGTAGATGGCCCTCCCGGTACCGGTTCAGACAGCCCGGTAATCTCATCCCTGGACAGGTTACGGATATGCCAGTATCCGGTTATGCACATCTCCGGGAATACGATAATATCGGTGTTCCCGGATGCAGCAGCTTCGAGAAACTCTTCTATAACGGTAAAGTTAGCATCCTTGTTCCCGGGAACATGACAGAATTGTACAGTTGCGACTGCGATTGTTTCCAACATATCCTCCCTGATCATTTCTCTTGAGTATATCATAAAAAAAAGCCCGGCCTGATCTTAAGGCCGCTGTATTACTACAGCCTGAAGATCCGTCAGCCGGACTACTCACAGGGAATATATATGTATAACCAGGACTTACCAGTCCCGGTCACTATCGTAATAGTTTCTACGATCACGATTCTGGCGGAGTTTTTTTACCAGTTTCCCCAACATTGTATCGATCTGCGGTTTAAATATGTAACCCAGTACAATTCCTGTTAATAACCAGAACATTATTCCCCCTCCTCGTTAACGATCTTGATCTCGATTCCTTCCTTTGACGTGAACTCTTCCTTCGCAGGAATCTCCACCTGGAGGACACCGTTTTTATACACAGCTTTCACCTTGTCCCTGTCGAATTTGTCTTCAGGAACGTAGTATTTCTGACTTTTTACGTCCTTGAACTTCAGCCTCTTCTTGAAGTACTTGACCTTTTCATCGATGCCCGCCCTATCAGGTGCGGTTGCCGAGAACACCATGTAGTCTCCCAGGAATTCCAGGTGCAGGTTTTTTTCATCAAAACCTGACATGGCAAATTCGAACACGATGCTGCGGTCTTCCGTCAGATAGACGTTTGTAGGAGGATAGGAATAGGCCGGGTAGTAATCTACCTTTTCATCCCACTGAAAATCACCGTTCCCCTTGAACGGATGACCACGAAACCCATCATGAACTGCTTCTCCGAAACTCTGTGCTGCATCGAAAAATTCATCCATGATACGTCTGAGGTCGATGTAGATTTTGTCTTTCATATGACACCTCTTAAAAAGCGTGAAATTGCCCCTCTTTCAGGGAGGCGGCTTTATTCTGTATGCCCGTTTCAGGGCGCACACAGGGAGCAACGCTCCATGTATTATCATGCAACTTCCGTGCCAACACTGTTAGATTTAGGATTTTTAATTATCTATGCTGCAAGTAATTACATTATAAAAAAAAGGACTATTTTCACGCTAAGAGTGCTTTGTATCATTATTACCCACATCTGGTATGAAGCCGCTTTTTGTGTATCAGATAGGCGCACCTTTTCTCTTTTCCAAATCCGGTATTTCGTGTAATGTAGGAACCGGTCGAAATTTTATCAATCCATGAAAGGGTTATCGTGTCTGTTTTACGAATACTGTGCATTGGAGAAATCGTCGGGAAAGCCGGCGTTTTCTGCATCAAGACGATGCTGCCGAAGTTGAAAGATGAAAAGGGCATTGATTTTGTCATTGCCAACGGTGAAGGAGCAACCGGCGGATTCGGTCTGGGTAAAAATCACGCTGTGTATCTTCATAAACTCGGAATAGATGTTCTTACTTCGGGAGAATGCATATATTATAAACGGGATATGGTCAGTTTTATCCAGGATGCCCCGTTTGTTCTGCGCCCCGCCAATTATCCTCCGGGTAATCCGGGAAGGGGGTGGTGGATCTATACTAAGCACGACAGGAAGATTGCGGTAATAAATCTTCTGGGTCAGTCCGGTTTCAGCAGGGTGCACCTTGCCAATCCATTTACGTTCCTGCCGGAACTGGTGAACAGGGTAAGGAGGGATACGAATACGGTTATTGTCGATTTTCATGCCGCCACCACTGCAGAAAAGTACAATTTGTTTCATATCGCCGATGGAAGCGTTTCTGCCGTCCTGGGCACCCATACGAAAGCCCAGT
The DNA here is from genome assembly GCA_024274705.1 of Spirochaetota bacterium. Classification (GTDB taxonomy): domain Bacteria; phylum Spirochaetota; class Spirochaetia; order SPDA01; family JAJSAL01; genus JAJSAL01. The sequence continues at coordinate 5,550 of JAJSAL010000080.1, read as the reverse complement.
CTGCAGACGAGACTATCATGCCCCGCGGAACCGGTGTGATCTGTGAACTGGGAAGGACCGGAAGCATGGAATCAGTAGGGGGACTGGATAAAAAGATCGAAATAGACAAGTTTCTTACCCAGATTCCTGAACGCTCGAAGGACGCCTGGGATGATCTCGAACTGCAGGGTCTCTACCTGGAGATCGACGAAGACGGAAAAACGGTAGATCTGGAGAGGATCCGGAGGAAATGTGAGGAGGTTCCCCATGACCGAAACAGCAACGGTAATGGAAATTATTGATAGAAAGGTAAAAGTGCGGATAGTAAAAGGGGAAGAATGTAAATCCTGCGGGGGCAAATCCTGCAAGGCAGAAGGGCGGGAGTTTATCGTCCGGAACGGGAATAGTCTGAACCTGGAAATCGGAGACATGGTGCGGGTTTATCTTCCGCCGGGTAAGGCGATCCTGGCCAGCTTTATGATTCTCATCCTCCCTCTTATCCTTTTCCTGGTGTTTTATTTTGTGTTCGGTGCTGTGCTGAAAACGGATTCTCAAGGGATCAATGCACTTTTTGGAGTACTCGGCATGGCAGTTGGATTCGGACTGAGCCTGCTGGTACGTAAATCCAGGGAAGAAGAAGATATGCCGCTGATAGTACGGAAACAGGACGTGTAAAAGGGATATTCAGCCGTTTTCCCCGGCAATGATGCTGATTGTTTTCGCCATTTCCTGGAGCGGTACGATTTTCTGAATGAATCCTTTTTCGATAGCAACCTTGGGCATGCCGAATACAACGCACGATTGTTCATCCTGACCGATCGTTATACCGCCGTTTTTATAGATTGTTCCTATCTCTTGTGCTCCATCCTTTCCCATACCGGTCATGATAATTGCCAGTACTCTGTCACCATAGAGTTTTGCCACCGAGGCAAAGAGCACATCTGCAGACGGGCGGTGACCATTTACCGGTGGTGCAGTAGACAATCTGGCTACAGCAGCGAGTTTTTTCTTCTCCACTTCAAGGTGAAAATCGCCGGGGGCAATGAGGATCCTGCCGGGTTTGAGAATATCACCGTTTCCGGCTTCCTTCACCTCCAGGGGACAGATTTTATCCAGACTCTTGGCGAACTCCTCGGTGAATCCAGGAGGCATGTGCTGGACAACCAGGATCGGCTGCGAGACGCTCCCGTCGATGCTTGCAAACACTTCCCGGAGGGCATTGGGTCCACCTGTTGATATCCCGATAACGATAATTTCGACAGGGCCGGTTCGTGTTCTGGGGGGGGCTATACGTGCTGCGGCCGGAGGTTCCGTTTTCGCCGCCTCCTCCTTAACAGACGGGCCTGGACGTATATCCGGCTGAAAGTCCCGTGAAACAGGTTCGCGTTTGGTTTTTTTTCTCTGTTGGGAACCGTAGGCTTTAACCCTGTGTATCAGGTTTGCACTTACAGTTTGTATATCGTCGGATATTGATCCCGATGGTTTCATGATAAAATCGGCTGCTCCCAGGGAGAGGGCTTCCATGGTGACTTGAGCGCCTTTTTTTGCGAAGGACGAGAGGATGATCACAGGGATTTCTATGCCTCGTTTTTTTCTTTCTTTCAGAAATTCGATGCCGTTCATCTCGGGCATCTCGAGGTCCAGGATGATGACATCCGGGGCGAGCTTGGGGATTTTTTGCAGAGCAAAAATGCCGTTCAGTGCTTTTCCCGCAACTTCCAGCTCATCATCATTCTCGATGATCCGGCTTATCAGATTTCTCATCAAAGCTGAGTCGTCAACAATTAACACTTTTACTCTTTCTGTTTCCACGAACGTTTTCACCTATTTGTCTATAAACTTTCGATACAGTGTAGACCAATCGGTTTTGACAAACTCGAACTGTGTCTTCATACCGAAAAGACTTTCAGAATGACCGATAAAAAGATATGAATGGGGACTCATGTCCAGCCAGAAGAGATCGATAACGGCTTGTTGTGCAGCTTCATCAAAATAGATGATTACATTTCTGCAAAATACTACATCCAGATTCCGGAGGCCGCTGTCGTGTTTCAGGTTATGGTAATCAAATTTAACCATTTCTTTGATTTCCCTGTTTACCTGGTACCCGTCGCCTTTCTTTTCAAAATACTTATCTATGTATTGCTGGGGGATCCCGCTGATACGGGTGTCCGGATAAAATCCCTCTTTTGCCGTCATAAGTGATTTTAGACTCAAATCTGAAGCTACTACTTCTCCACTGAAATCCGGAGGGAGCAGCTCCTTTAAGAGGACCGCAATGGTGTACGGCTCTTCACCGGTTGAACAGCCGGCGCTCCATATTTTTACGGTTTTTTCTCCTGTCTGTTTCTTGTATTCCAGGAGATCCGGGATAACGTAATGCTCGAAGGTTTGAAAATGCGCAGTGTTCCTGAAAAAGCGGGTTAAATTAGTAGTAACGCTGTCCAACAGGATTTTGAGTTCTTCCTTGTCCTTATTCAACATTGCGTAGTATGCCGAAACGCTGTCGACTTGTGCCTTCCGAAGCCGTTCCTTCAGTCTGCTTTCGAGGATTGTTCTGTTTGATTCGGAGAAGTGAATACCACTCTCATTATAGATGAGAGAACGTATTTGCTCGAATTCGGTGTTTGTTAGGAAATCTTCCATGAACCTGCCGTTAATTGGTTTATTCGAATAAGTATACGTGTATAGTAAGAAGTATAACTGTAGAAAGTAAGGTGTCAATAGTGACTATGTAGATAAATTAGAGAAATTATAGAATACTGAAGGTGCCGGTGAGATACTGAGAAGGACCACACTATTTAACGGTATGAAGTGTTTATTTGATCGTAACTGTTTCTACCATGTACCGAATATTGACGCCGGATGCTGCTTTTTCCTCTTTTTCGATGAGAAATACCAACGAGCGTTCATCCGGGGAAAGGAAGATTTGACGGATTTTATATGATTTAACGTTGGATCTCCGATATTCAGGTCTGCCCACAATGAAGTTTGTCGTACGGCCCGAATTCCCGGTTATGGTAACGTTTAGATGAAAGGAAGCCTGAACTGTATCGGAAGTTGAATATTCCGCTTGAATCAGGTGGACAGTGTAGGTGTCGTTGGTATTAAAATCCCGGAAATTCAGCAGCGATTTTGGTTCTTCCCCATTGAGGAGAATATAGAGCAGTCTTCCCGTTTTCAGGTGGTTGATTCCGTAGGTTTTGATGAGAGCGATAGAATTTTCGAACAGGGTAAGGAGAGCACCCGTTCCTTCCTGACCGGGAGAAGCCGGAACGGAATATACGGCTTTTTTCACTCCGTTCGGGGTAAAGTCGTTAGCAGACACGTTGACGGTATACAGTTCGGCATAGGGATGAGAAAGATTCTCTTCCACCCCGTACTGACCGAACATGAAGTACCGTGAATTGTCGGAAAATCCCAGATTGATAAAATTCGCAATGTCCCCGGCAAAGAGGACGCCAGCGAGGAAAAACAATACCATAATGAGTGTGATACGTCTCGTCATTTCCGCTCCTCTTTTTTAAGTATCGATCGTTTAACGGTTTACTGTAGAAAAATCTTTAGATTTCTTCCTTTGATCTTTTATGGAAAAAAGGTATTAATGTGATCATGACCCTGACGTCACGTAACATAGTTCATATTATTGGTCTTTTTGTTGTTCTCTTTTTTTTCGGCCTTCTCCTGGTGTTACTCTACCTGCTTTTTTACGGGTCGGAAGCTTCATTTTCCCTTTCACAAAGCATGTATCTTAACCTGGGCAGTGTTCTTTTTCTCACAGTCTTTTCTCTCATCGGCTGGTTCATTATTCGTTCATACTTTAAAAAGACAACGTCTGCTGAGATGTTTTTCTTTACATTTTTTGTGATTTCCCTCTCTTTCGAAACTGTCAGAATCCTGCAGATTCCTCTTATCATACATGATGAAGCAATGTTTCTGGGAAATCTCCTCACACGCATTGTCTTCTTCGGGAGGTTTTTCGGTTTGCTGTGTCTCTTTTTTTCAGGTCTCTTTTCCTCCTGGCTCGAGTTTCAGCGGATCGGACTGGTACTGGGTGTCTCCCTGCTCCTTTCTTTTGCTCTATCGTCTGCAGTACCTGTGGGTACTGAGATTCAGGCAGATCTGATGTATATACTGGGCAGTAGAAATGAAGTGATGATTGTTGTTATCGCTCTTGAAGTATTCTGTGTTCTCAACTATATAGTTGCTTCGGTATTCTTAAAGCAGAAAGAATCTCTCATAGTTGCGCTGGGAATGGCATTTGTTGTCGGAGGAAGGGAATTGATATTTTCTGCACCTCAGTTGGTACTCATGATAACGGGAGGGATCTGTCTTGTTCTCGGGTCTATCATATTCGGAAGAAAAACACACGCTCTTTACCTGTGGACATGAAAGAAATCAGACTATAAGGAGTTTAAACGCTACGAACCCGGTACCTGCAGGAATGATGATATTGTCCAGATCGCCTGTGGGGAGGATTTCCAGGACCATCGCAGACAGCGCAATAACGCAGGCTACAGAAGCTGCACCTGATATCCGGGTAGCGACAATGAATACAACGAGAAAACAGGTCAGGGAACCTACGATTGTTTTCCCACCTGTTAAGGGGACCCTGATCCCTCCGATCAATTTCCCTGCCAGACTGGAAAATCCGTCACCGAAAGCCAGAGCAAAGATGGCAATAGAAGCTGCCGGTTCCGGGTAAAAGAGCAGAGCCGCCATCGCACCGATACCGAGGGTAACAGGCCCGAGAATGAACCGGTTCCTGTCTCCCTCCCGGGCTGCAAGGGTGGTGATTTTGGTGATCAGAGGAAATTCTTTTCCGTTTCTTCGAAGGAACTCGGCATATGTGTAAAGGAGGATTCCCGTACCGAGCATAACCATGGTAACCGTGATGTTTACAGCCGCGAAAAAGGGAACAAAGGCGATAAGCAGGTGAATTGATTTTCTTACAATTTCACTCCGCATATCGTGGGATACGGCGATTACACCTCGTTGTCGGATAAACACGGAAGCTTTTTCTTTCATTATGTATTTGACATCTGCCTGTTTCAAAATGATCGAACCTATGTAGTATATAGCAAGAACAATACCAACCGGCATGTCCCGGTAGAAATAAATAAGTGATTGTATTGTAGTGAATTAAGAACAGGAAAAAGGTGGGATCCAAGGAGTACTATTTTTGTTATGATTTATTATATGATTATTTTCACATTTAACTACGATATTGTTCCGGAGCCGACATGCTTCGTGAGAAGTAAAAGCACTATATCATGTTACAGTCAACAAATCAATAGCAAATCTGCAGATAACGTACAGCGGATTTACGTTATTTCGCGTATACCCGGGTTCGACAGGCATGGATCTACCGGGTGGCTTAGGACCAACTGGCCTATACAGGGCGGGGAGGAGTTCACCCTGACATTTTCAATCCACGATGAAGGCGATGCGATCTATGATTCCCTGGTGCTCATCGATAATTTTCGTTGGAATGATTTCGAAGGAGCTTCTGTAACGGATCCTCTTAATTAACGGACAGATTTTACTGACCGGCGGGTTCTGTCAGAGGGT
>JAJSAL010000079.1 GCA_024274705.1 Spirochaetota bacterium | reverse complement strand
GAAATCTTTAAACGCTTTTACTGGTGGGAAAAACAGTGCATCCATGCCCTGGAAGAAAAATTCGGATTTTCCCTGGTGAAAAAGAGTTTCAAAGAGTTCGGAGAGGCTGCAAAAGCCATCCCCGATGCCGACGCCGGGGCGGTATGGGAAAAGTGGAACCTTCCAACAGAAAATCTTTCACAAAAGGCCGTACTCCGTGCGGTCAAAGTATACATGGTTCTTAAAAGAGAGATCGAGAAGGACCCCGGTATTCGCTGCATGGGCATCAACTGCCTGAACGAATCCCGTTTTTCCGATACGACCCCGTGCCTTGCGTGGAATATGCTGTATGAAGAGCTGGGAATGATCTGGGGCTGTGAAGCCGACGTCATGTCCATGATCACAAAATACATCCTTCATAAGTCCCTGGATGCACCGATCATGATGACCAACATCTATCCTTTTCTCATGGGGACCGCTGCCTTGCATCATGAAAAGATCCCCAACTTTCCCGAGGTCACCGAAGAACCGGAAAACCATCTCCTTCTGGTCCATTGCGGCTACCTAGGTGTGGTCCCTCAATCGTTTTCAACCGAATGGACGGTGAAACCGAAGGTGCTGGCTATCGTGGATGAAAATGCTCATGTCCTGGACGCCCGTCTTCCCCTGGGCAGTGCTACCCTGGCAAAACTGGATCCGACGATTTCCAGGCTCATGGTCGTGGAAGGAGATCTCAAGGAGTACGTTCAGTATCCAGGGTCGGACTGCAGGAACACCGGTGTGTTCAAAGTACCAAACGGACACTCCCTGGTAAACAACAACTACTCACATCATCAGCTGGTACTTGCGGGACACTGGAAAAAGGACATCGAAATCGTGTGTAAAGTGTTCGGACTGACCATAGATGAGGTATAGGTATCTTCAGCTTTTGATGAAATTCCTTACGATTTCTATAAATGCGGTTCTGTTCGAGAGCATGGAAGGATGCCGTCCCCGGGGAAAGTACACCGCCCTGGACCGGACCATGTTATCCGTAAGCGCCTGGTAGATCTCCTGGATATTCGGAATACAGTCATCCTTAAGGCTTCCGGTAAAGAGCACCGGAATTGCAAGGTTTTCCAGGCTGCCCCTTAAGAAGCCGCCGGTATCGGGGTTATCCCGGCTCCCTTTAAGGTACCGCACCTCTCCATGCTCCCCGGGAAAACTGTCTGCCACGATCTTGTCTACCAGTTCCGGCCGCTTCAACCCGGTATTGAGGGCCGTCAGGGCCCCTGTATCTGTCCCGATGAGGGAAGCTTTTGGTGCATGAAGGTGTTCCACCAGGGATATAACGGCATCCGCCTGAATACACCAGAAATCTTCCGCTGCGGAAATAATACTGCCGGATCTCCCGTATCCCGGCAGATCGGGAAGGATGATGCGGAAACCCCGGGAAAGTGCCCGGCCCAGCCTCTTTAACCTGCCTGATGGACCCGCGATCCCGTGAAGGAGAACCACAGGTTCTCCCCTGCCGAAAACCGTGTAATACATCTCTTTCTCATAGAAACTCAGGTACGCCATTACTTTCGTTGTACAATGATATGGAATGCGCCGCAAGCGGTATTACACCAAACCCTCCTAAAACGGTTTAGACTCTTTGCTGCCTAGTGGGCGTTACAGATCGAATGAAAGCTGCCGTTCTGTTACACCTTCTGATACCGATGGAAAGCGGGGCTGTTCAAAGGACAAACCCTGGTCATAATACACGGTGAACATATCCGGTGCGGTGTACGTTATGCCTGTTACCCTGTCGAAAACGAGGTCCTTCTCCTGCCGGGTCATTACTGGAAACCCGAAATGACGGTTGGTGTACCTGCATTTTTCCCTCCACTTTTCTTCCTCCAGAAAGGAAAGATGCCTGTTCAGCCTCTGTTTTGTGTACCTGTTTAAAAACGGGCCGGAGGATTCGAGAATTCCTCTGATTACCGGGGACAGCGATTCATCAATTTCTATCCCTAAGGAATTCCGCCCGCCCGCCATGGCAGCGGAAACGGTTGTTCCCGTTCCCAGGAAGGGATCCAGTACCGTATCCCCTTTTACCGAGTACATACTGATAAGCCGGTAAGCGAGTTCAAAAGGGAAGGCCCCGCTTCTTCCACGGCTTTTGTTGTTCGGCAGATCCTGGCGTACTCCTTTGAAATCCCAGACATCTGAAAACCAGATGTTCCGTTCTTCCCAAAAAAAAGCACTCTCCCGCCTTTTGTGCTTCTCCCCTTCGGTCCGGAACAGGCGTTTTCCGCCTTTACGCAGCACTATAATATACTCATGCTCCAGCGTTACGTAGGCGCCGGCAGGCAGCATTCCGGATCCCATGAACTTGTTGGGAGCATTGGTCTGCTTCCGCCAGAGGATGAGGGGGAGCGTTTCGAACCCTAAGGACGAACAGGAGGAAATGATCCTGGAGTGGTTCGAATACAGCCGGAAAACGCTGCCGACTGTCCTGGTCGCATCGCCGATATTGATACAGGCAAACGATCCCGGTGTGAGCACACGAAAGCACTCTTCCCACACACGGTCCAGCCGGCGATGCATCCCTTCGAATGCCTCTTCCCCCTTTCCCTCCCGGATACACGTACCGATGTCCGCATCTTGACTGGTAAAATCAGCATCCCACATTTCGATCATGGGATACGGTGGCGATGTGACGATAAGATTGACGGAACTGTTCCCGATGCAGCTTAAATCCCGGGAAGACCGGAAATAGAGACGGTGAACCGTTTTCTGTGGTAAACTTGTTGCTGCCATGGCTTCAGTTGTCCCTGTGAGGATATCCATTCCAATGTCGCATCATATCATCAATACCGGCGGCTTTGATTTCTAGAGAAGCCACTTCAACCTGTTTCACCTGCCCGCGCTCATACGCATCACCGACTTTTCCCCGGCCCTTGTGATCCAACAGTTCCGCCATTCACATTCACCGTATGTATCATAATACACAAAACACCTGGCTCACAAGCATCAGAAAACTACCACTATTCACCAGGAAGGCGGATCCGGCGTCCCTCGGGACCGCCCGGTGGAGAGCAAGGTGCTGCCCCTTCCGGAGTACCGGAAGAGCCGATAAACCGGCCGGCCGTTGATCTCCCTCAGAAGTAATACCTCAGGTTCCACCGGATACTGTGCTTCACCGGGGAGAGCAAGGCTTCGTTCTTTCTGTCGTCATCCAGGCTGACTTGGCCGGTGTACCACAGCTCGGTGACCAGGGTGCCTTCGTAGTTCAGGTTGACCAACACCGTGGAGGTGAAGAAGAGGACCTCCGAGTCCGGAGACCAGATGAAGTTCAGATTGAACGAGGCGTCCACATCGTACCAGGGAACCAGGAGGTTGAGAAGGGCATAATGTTGCGCGAAGTAGGAGGGTGTGTAGAGGGCGTAATACTCGCCGGTGATACCTGTACCCAGGATACTCAGAACCGAAGCGTAGTCTTCACGTTGAGCCTGGTTCCAGCCCTCGCCGTTGTAGAAGTACTCCACTGCCAGGAAAGCTCCCGAGGGGAAGTAGTATTCCAGGCCGAAGAGGCCCGACGGAACCGGCCCTTTCCGTATGGTCGTGGAAAAGGATGCCGCGTCCGGGATGTTCCGCCGGGACCGGGAGCGGACCACTCCCTCCCCGTATACGCCGACCCCTGCAATGTCCAGGTAGAACGCAGCCGCAACGGCATGGGGGTACAGGTCGACAGGGTCACTCTCCTTCTCGACACTCCCGTAAAGACCGGACAGCTTTATTTCCAGGGCGGCGGCATAGAAGGTCAGTTCCCCTCCGGTCAGGAGATCCTCGTATGCCCGGGTGTACCCCGCTGGAGGAATCAGCCCGTATAGTGAAGCATTAAACCATGCGGCAGGGCTGTACCGGAAGGTCAGGCCGTCAACTCCCCGCAGGTAGGCCTGGGGGCTCCTTGGGTCCTTGGGAGGATTGGCCAGGTCCACAGGATTCCAGCCGTAACCGTAACCCGTCAGGAAGCTCTGCCGCCCCAGGGTGATCCGGACATCCGGGGCAGGGATCCAGGAAGCATTAGCCCTGAGGATATCGGCGGTGTAGAGGTAGGGCTCCGCACTCCATGCCAGGTCGGCAGTGTAGTCTGCTGCAACCTGGTTAAATCCGGATGCGATAAAAGCCGTACCCACAAGCATCTCCGCGATGGGGTACTGCCCCAGCCGGATCCACAGGTCCAGGGCACCTGTCTCCCCGGACTCGTTCAGCTTCAGGTTGATCCCGTTTCGGAACATCAGGTCCTCAAAGCCTAAGGCGTTTCCGGGATTCAGAAGGGAAATGTAATCGTCCTCCCCGGGGATGTTGAAGACGACTTCCGGTGTGAGTTCCCCGCTGAAGTTCACCTGGGCGGCCAGGAGGACCGGGACGAACAGGAGCAGAAGGAAAGGGAGAACTCCGGGACAGGGGGAAGTAGAGGCATACCTGAACCCGGGTTTGACGGATTCTCTTGAAAACACTTTCATACTATTCCTCCTCACGTTAGCGGATGGTTTCGAGGTAGGCGGCGCTGAAGAAACGCTCCTCCACCCTGGAGCTGTCGAATTCCATTACTTCCGTTACGATGACACTTACCGAGTCTTTGGCCAGGCTGCGCATGGTGATACGGAAGGGATAGTCGATACCTCCCACAGGACGATAGTCTTCCAGGTCCATAACCTTTATTGGTGCGCCCTTGTCGAAGTACCGGATACGGAAATAGCGGTGCCCCTCTTCGGTTATCCAGACCGTTAACTTCTCATAGGTACCGCCCTCACCGGGACGGGGGGTCAGGATCAGCCGGTAACAAGCCGTGCCGTCGATTCGCTCGCGGCCATCGTACACTGCTTCGTACTGGTCGGAGAAGCTCTTGCTGCCCTCACCCATGTCTGCGTAGGAGAAATCGCTCCCGGCGGCTGAATTCTTCTTGGCCGAAGAGCTCATCTTACGGATCCGTCCGGTCGAGGCGAAACGGATCCACAGGTCGTCACCGATCATCAGGTAGGCAGTGCCGGACACCCGGGGGGGATCCCGGAAGATCGACAGGGAACGGGCTGTTCCGTCCGGTGCTTCCATATCGTAGCCCTCCATGACCTGGGGGGCCTGTTTCCGTCCGGAGCGGGTGATGAAGAGAGTGCTCCGGGAGTACACCCGGTCCAGTTCGAAAATGCGGTCCCCATCGGCCAGAAGAGCCGCGGCGTTTTGACTGAAAGCGCTTACACTGCTTAAGGTAAGGAGGATCAGGACGGTCAGGGTCAGGAAAATTCTGTTGCGGCAGGTCATATTATTTCTTCTCCTTGGTTTTTCCACGGGGTGAAAGGTTCCAGCCCCACTTTTCCACCGCCAGTACCAGGACGGCTGGGTGGAAGAGGATCGAGTAAATGAAAGCCAGGGCCATGGCCAGGGTCAGGACGATACCAGTGCTGCGCATGGCCCGCATGATCGAGGGAATGAACGACGCAAAGCCGATCATGGTTGTGATTGTCGTAAGAGCCACCGCCGAGCCCGTGCGGGCCAGGGCGGTGTGCATGTTACCCTTTCCTTCTATCAGGTAGCGGTGATTGATGTGCACCGCGTCGTCGATGCCGATTCCCACCAGTAGGGGGATGGCAATGATATTCACGAAATCGAACTTGATCCCGAAGAGGGCCATCAGTCCGTATAGGGAGGTAAATGAAAAAAACAGCGACAGGAAGGTCAGAGCCGTGAGCTTCAGGTTGCGAAAATCGAGGAGAAGGATGAGGAACACCGCGATCAGGGCGGCGATCATGGCCCGGATACCGTCTTCCTCGGCGATGGAGATGAGCTGGTCCGCGGCGTAAATCATGCCGGTGCCCCGGTCGGTAACGGTGGCCACCTGAGCGGTAAAGAGGTTCCGGTAGTGTCCTTCCCAGGGATTCCGCCTGGGGGCTATGGTCATAAGGGTGGATGACCCGTCCCGGGAGAGGAAGGTATCCCGGGTCATAGGGGGCAGATCGGCGAGGGTCACAGCCTCGACACCGGCCATTTTATACACCCTGTCCTTAAGACGGGGGGAGAAGGTATCCTGGAAGGATGCCAGGGCAGCGGGATCAGCGGTCCCGGATTCCAGGGCGTCAAAAAGGCGGTCGAAGACGGAATCAGCGACTTTTTTCCCGTCGTTGTCCAGGCCGGTGGCGCGGTTCAGGGCATATGCCGCCCGGTCGGTGCCGCCCAGGACCGCCATGTCGCCCATTTCCACCAGGTTGGCCTCCAGCCGGTAGAGTTCTTCCAGCAGCTGCTCCGGGTCGGGGGGGCCGCCTGAAACCCAGGATTCCAGCCCGGCCCGGATATCCCGCAGGTAGGGGAGGCGCTCAGCCCTCTGGCTGTCCGTAGGCCACCAGTTTGTTATGGCGCTCACGCTCTTGACCGATTCCAGCTTTTCCAGTCCCTCCACCAGGGGAGGCAGCTCGTCCCTGTTATCGGAAATGATGTAGATGACGTCCGGGGCTGCACCGAATTCGGCGGTCATGACATCCTGGAGTTCCACCGACTCCAGCCACTTGGCCTCCAGGTTCATCAGGTTATCCTCAATCTTCACCCGGTACGCCTGGGATCCCAGGGCTGTCCCCAGAACGAGGAGTACCAGGGCAAAAATACCCGGCCGGGAGGTAACCGCCCGGCCGAGACCATCGGCGAAATCCGATCGGATCCGTATTTTCCGGACCAGCATGGGATCGGTTTTCCCCCGGCGTTCCAGGCGTCTGTGACGCCACCCCAGGAAGGCGGGTACCAGCATCAACATAGCCACGAGTTCGCACACGATACCCAGGCCGGCGACCACGGCCAATTCCCGGAGCAGGTCGCTCCTGGCAAGCAGGAGGGCGAAAAAGGCAGCGGCAGTGGTAAGGCCCCCTGTATCGATACCCCGGCCACTGTGAGCGAAGGTCCCTGTGATGGCTTCGGTAAAATCTTTTCCCCGGTCCCGCTCCTGGACGAAACCGGTCATCAGGTGGATAGCGTAATCCACCCCCAATCCCACCAGGGCCACCATGTACATGGCGGTCATGATGTTCAGGCGCTGAAGAATAAACCCCGCCAGGCCCATGGTCCAACAAATCCCAAGGAGCAATGGTATCCCGATAATAAATGGAGTGGACCGTATCCGGAAGACCAGGATCATCAATACCAGGATAAGGATAAAGGCCAATAGCATGGAGATGGCAAACCCCTGCTGGGAAGTGACCATTTCGTCCCGGCCGACCACGGTGATACCCGTCATCCCTGCCTTCACACCCCGGGCAGCGGCAATTTCCTTGACCTTCGCCTCGACGCGGTTTGTTTCCGTAACCAGGGGACCCAGGTCATTGATGGTGTACGTGGGATTCAGAAAGAGAAGTCCCATGTTCTCCGAACGGCTTAAGTAGTAGATATCCCCGATCAGGTAAGCGTCCAGGGCGCCTTCAACAACAGCGGCATCGGGCACACGGCCCTCCAGGGAATCCGCCAGGCCGCCCAGGATTCCCTCGATACCGCCGACCCAGGAGACCACCTGCGACTCGTCATCCTCCAGGGCGTCTCCGTCACCGGAATACTCCCGTTCCAGGTCGTCATTCAGGGCGGTCAGGAAGGGAACCAGGTCCGGATCGGCATACATGTCCCGCAGCCTGTCCAGGTCCTTCGGCTTCGTAAGGAGGAATCCGTGCTCCTTCAGGAAGTCAGCATCCACCGTACTGTAGACGCCGTTCACCGCGGAGGCGTACTCACCGGATGAAAAAACGGCGGTTATATCGTCGATGACGGCTTTGACCGTTTCTTTGGCCTCACCGGAGGGCAAAGCCCTGGCGTCTACAACCACTACCAGGGCCGACGCAAAGGGATATTCCTCGGTGATGCGTTTCAGGTCCTGAACCTGGGAAGAGTTCTCGGGCATAATGGAAAAGAAGGTCATCTCCATCTCCATCATGGAAGCTCCTATGGTCATGATCAAGGTGACCGCCAGACCTATGAGAAACACCCGTCCCGGATGGTTGCCCGCCCAGGCTGCCCACCGGGTAAGCGGAGAGGGGGCTCCGTTCCGTTTTTCTGTCATTGTGTATCTCCTTTGGCCATCCTGTCCCAGATGGCGGCGCAGACCCTCGAACCCAGGACAGCATAGTCTTTCCTGCTGCTGAAGGCCCCCAGCAGCAGGGCTCCCTCGTAAAAAGCGGTGATCTCAAAAGCAACAGCTTCGGTATCTGTGTCGGGACGGATCTCCCCCCTGGCAATAGCGTCGTTCATCAGGCCCACCAGGATGCTCCGGAAATTGTTATAGATACGGTCCAGCCGGTTCAGCAGTTCCGGGAATTTTTTCTGGGCCGCCAGCAGCAGGTAGAGGGTGTTTAGATACTCACCCACCACATCTCCGAGGCCGGTTTCCTCACCCATCTCAGCCATGGCTTCTTCTATCCGGAAGAAATTTTCCATGAGAATTTTCAGGGGGACATCCCCGGGCAGGGCTTTTGCGAACCACTCTTCCAGGATGTCCAGGAGGCGATGGACGGAGGACCGGAAGAGGTCGTCCTTTCCGTCGAAGTAGTGGTAGATGGCCCCCTTGGTCACCCCCAGGGCCTCGGCGATAGCGCTCAGGGAGGAGCGTTCGAAATCATTGACGGCGAAAAACCGCAGGGCCTGCAGCTCCAGAAGTTCCCTCGTGTCCTTGGGACTCATATTCCGTACCTACCTTAGGTATGTTTCTATTACCTACTTTAGGCATCTTTTCGGAAGGTGTCAATAAGGAAATTCGGGTTGCCGCGACTGTTATTACGCCTTTAACCACTCTTTAGATACAGCCGAAATTAATTCCAACGCGTCCCGGCTCCCATCAGCTTCACCTTTTTCAAAATCACCCTCACTAATTCCCATTTGATTGGTTACATGGGCAAAACAGGCAACCTGTTTGCACCTGGCTTCGGCAAAAGCATACAGGGCTGCCGCCTCCATTTCCACAGCTGTTATATTTTCCGACCGTGCATGTTCAATCGCAACAGAAGTTTCCCGGAAAGGAGCGTCAGTTGTCCACGTAGTGCCCCGGTGGACAGTAATGGATAGTTCAGAAACGGCAGCTTTGAGTAGTTTGAGGAGATCATCGGCAATAACAGCATAGTCGGAGGGAGGCAGATAATGATAACTCGTTCCTTCGTCCCTGTAAGCCCGTTCAATCATAACAAAAAACGGCGGCTTCTGTTGAGGATTCACCTGTCCGGAAGAAGTAATACTTATCAACAGCCGGCACCCGGAGGCAAACAGTTCTTCGGCAACCAGCACGGCAAAGGGAGCGCCCACTGCACAACCGATGATCCCAAATTCAACCCCGTCATGTTCAAAATTATACAGCTGGGTGTGGTAACACGCCCAATAGGGATTTAATACGGCCCTGTTTGCACTACGTAAGTTGCGGACAATATCTCCATCGGGATCCAGAATGCAAATGGACGGCAGTTGCCCATCCGGAATATTTTTCTGCCTTTTAGCCTCCCGTAACAGGTTCTCAGGAACAAACATAGAAGGCCTATGATATCCCTTTTTTCTCAAAATGGGAGGAAGTGTCTTCATTACATATCCTCTTACGTGTTTAAGTATAGCTTTCTGTGGACAGATCCGTCATCCTTTGATCCTGTCCACCGGACAGTTCAGCCTCGAAATAAACACAACACTGCCGATGGAGAGTACCGACGCGGCTATAAACACGGGAACATACCCGGTAAACCCTATGATCCACCCGATAATAATGGGAAACTCTTGTGACGAAAAAGGGGGTCAACCCGATTGCACCAAGGCTTACGAGCCGTATA
Organism: Spirochaetota bacterium; assembly: GCA_024274705.1. Lineage (GTDB taxonomy): Bacteria > Spirochaetota > Spirochaetia > SPDA01 > JAJSAL01 > JAJSAL01. Next base: position 249 of record JAJSAL010000079.1, on the reverse strand, counting down.
TTGATACCGGCAATGAGAAACGGTTTTTTCCTCGGCTTGCCGTGGAGATACCCGGCGAATACGAGCTGGCCGAACAGGGGTACTCCGACCATAATAGCGGTCATAAACCCTATATGGATCTCACTTCCGCCAACCTGTATGACCATTGCGGGAAGGATGGTATTTATCTCCGTAAAGGTCACGGTAACAGCCAGAAAAACGGCATGCCAGAGAAAAGCGAAATAGTTGGTATTACCCTTCATCAAACTG
>JAJSAL010000078.1 GCA_024274705.1 Spirochaetota bacterium | reverse complement strand
TAAAAAATCGAAAAGATATCAATGCTATTATTCATACACATTCACCATATGCAAGCGCTTTTTCGGTTATAAATGAACCACTACCGATAATAAGTGAAACCCAGGCGGATTGGTTTGGAAAGCCGATTCCGGTATCGAGATATGCACATATCGAAGATGAACATTTTGTCTCTGCTCCCCTCGAAGCTTTAGGGGACGGATATGCCGTCCTGCTTGGACAACACGGACCGGTTATCCTCGGGGAAGACCTGGATGCTGCGCTTGAGAGGGCCGTTACGTTGGAAGAGGCAGCAAAAATATACTTCATTTCAAAAACCATTGGTACTCCACTGAAATTCAGAAAGGAACAGGCATTCCGTTCATTTGATTATTATAACAACAGGTATGGTCAAAATAACAATGAAAAATGTGGAGTAGTAAACAACGTAAAATAATCGCGGAGGGAGCAGCATTGATCCCATCGTGATGCTGAAGCACTCCGGCCCGGAGAATCCGGATTTGGCAGGAAATGCATCTGTCTTAAGATGTCGCACCGGTGCGGCATTGTACTCTCCGCCTAGGAGCACTTGCTGTACCCGCAGTCCGGGCAGGAGATACAGCCGTCCCGGTACACAAGGGAGCCCCCGCATTCCCGGCAGCTGTTCCCGCTGGTAAAAACCCGCTCACCGTCCTGGATGTACTTCTTGAGTACCCTGGCAATGCCCCTCTCGCAGTCCTGGAAGTTGGTGTCCTTCACCAGCTGATCCACGATGAACTGGAGGGGCGTCCCGTGACGGAGGGCCATGGATATGAACCTGGCCAGGGACGCGTTCGGCGAGTTGAATGTCTTGGTGAAGTTCTCCATGCGGATGTGCACAGGGCCGCTGTCGATGACCAGGTCGTACCGCCCTTTCCGGACCTTTTCGATGTACCCGGATGTATACTTTTTCAGGTCCAGGTAGGTCTTCGGATCGTCGATTACAAAAATTTCGTACAGGCTCCCGTTGAGCATTCCCACCAGGATCACAAAGCCCTGGTCCTTTACCTTGATGTGGTGAATTTCGGCAGGGAGTACTTTCGGGCGTTTCGGGGCAAACCGGCGGATGATCGTTTCCTTTTCTTTGTATTCCAGGATCCCTTTCATACTTCCCTCGGGGTTGAAGGTGGTGAATCCTTTAAGTCCCCTGTCGTAAGCATAGAGAAAGAGATCCTTGTATTCCCTAAGGGTGGTTCCCGGCGGAAGATTCAAGGTCTTGGAGATACTGTGATCGATATACTTTTGTAGGACGGCCTGGAGATCGATCGACTGTTTCGGGGATATTTCCGCGGTGGTAACGAAATAATCCGGAACTTCGGCGGTTTCCCCATGGAGCTCCCGGTACAGAATCCATGCGTAATCATACACGGTTTCCTTCAGCATCTCGTCGCCGTTGCCGGTTCGGATATTCCGGTCGTACTGGAGAGAAAAAATCGGTTCTATCCCGGAGGAACAATTCTGTCCCACCGTAAGGGATATAGTGCCTGTAGGGGCAATGGTGTTGAGCTGAATATTCCGTAAACCCTGTTCCTTTATGCTTCTTCGAATGTCCCGGGGCAGGGTTTTACAGAACTCCGCCTTCAGCAGTTTGCCGGTTTCGCAGGCCGGGAAGGCACATTTCTCCCGGGCAAGGGCCGCAGATGCCCGGTACGTACCGTCCCTGAGTTCTCTCCCGAGAGTATCGGCAATACGCAGGGAATCCGCATTGCCGTACGTTATCCTGAGCATGGCGAACATATCGCCTAACCCGGTTATTCCCAGTCCGATTCTTCTCCACTGTTTCGAGAAAGTCTCTATCCTTTTCAGGGGATAGGCTGTCACATCCAGGACATCGTCTAGAAACCGGACTCCCGTTGCCACGGCAGCCCGGAATGCTTCCCAGTCGAAGGACGCTTTCGATGTAAAGGGATCGCGTATAAATGCGGGAAGGTTGACAGCCCCGAGGCAGCAGAGGGAGTAGGGGGGCATCACCAGCTCCCCGCAGGGATTCACCCTGTCCATACGGAAAGCCCAGTACCCATTGTTGTATTTTTCCACCAGGTCCGCGTTGAATATGCCCGGTTCGTTATGGAGGAATGCGTTTTCGGTCAACAGGGTATACAGGTCACGGGCCCGGACTGTCCGGTACACCTTGCCGCCGAAAGAGAGGTCCCAGGGACCGTCGGATTTTACGGCCCGGACAAATGCATCCGTTATTTTCACCGAAATATTGAACTGGGTAAGTTCCTTGTTGGTGTCCCCCTGTTTAACCATGATAAACTCTTCCACGTCCGGGTGGCTGATGTCCAGGAGGGCGATGTGAGCGGACCGCCGCTGTCCCCCGGTCATGATCGTTTTAGCCGACTGGTCGAATATGCGGAGAAAGGAGACTACTCCGGAAGCCTCGCCGCCTTGTGAAAGGGCGTCCCCTTTCGGCCGAAGCTTTGAAACATCGAACCCGACCCCCCCTCCCATCTTTGAGATGAGGGCGTCTTCTTTGAGGGAATCGTAGATCCCGTCCATCGAATCTTCAATATCGATGGTAAAGCAGTTGTTATAATTCTTCATGGGACTGTCAGGCCGGGCATTGGCCAGGATACGCCCCGCCGGGATGAATCTCCCATCTATCATTGCATCGTAGAACTCACCTCCAACGGCTTTTCTCTTCCCCGGTTTTTCTGCTGAAGCTATTTCCCGTGATACAAGACGGAATACTTCATAGATATCCTTCTCGCCCTGAAACATGTATTTTTTCCTGAATAGTTCCTCGCTGACATGTTGTTTCCATTTCCACTCTTTCATACTAACCGCTCCCCTCCCTGTATGAGTGTATCCATATACTACTACTTTCGGTTGGAAAAAGCAAAACAACTCTATATATTGTGTAAGATGCGGGGTAAACAGCTGTACAGCCGCTATATGTGAAAAGATGAACCGGCAGGGCAGCCAGCCCCGTCCTGTTTAAGGATTATTCCGGACTTTTTTAATTGCCGAAGAAACAGCCTTTTGGACTTTTTCCATATATTCCGAATCCGACAGGGTGGAACTGTACAGTTTTCCCAGCAGGGTGGACCGGTATGCAGGAGGCGTATTATTCAGCGCGAGGGTTGCTACATCGAAGATGAAATCTTCATTGTCAAAAAGATCTTCCTCCGGAATCTGCCGTTCCATTTCTTCCAGTATCAGCCTTTCCGCCTCATTTTGAATAAACGAGAAATCATACAAATCTTTCAGTGCCATCAGTGTTTACCTCTTCTATTAATTGTATAGAGATTGAATGATTTTTTCAAATGCGTAGATGCGATGCGCAGGGAACGTTTACACCAGTTGAGAATGGAAATTGAACGGGTACGTACGCGATTCTTTTGCTTCGGCATGGGTAAGATCCAGGAACGTGCCGCATCCGGGTAACCCTTCCGCCTTGAATACTTCGGCTGGATATACATAAGTGAGCCCCGGGAAGTCTTCCCTATGCACGAGGAAATCCTTTCCCCTGGAATCGACAATGGGTCCCTCCACGTCGATACCTGCCCGGGTGGCCAGGAGGAAGGGTCTGCCATAGACATACTGTTACACAGGAAATTCAGTATGCTCCGTCATCTGTTGAACCGCCTGCTTCTCCAGTTCGATCCAGGCTTGTACCCTTTGTATACCAAGATCATGGAGTTCCCGGGCAGCCAGGGAATTAGCGGCAGGGAGGGGATAACTTGACACCATGGAGATATCCGGGTACTTCCGGAGGAGTTCGATGTGGAATAACGAGGTGATCCGGAATGTGCGGATACCCCGGGTGTATGCCTGGTGGATCATGGATTTCAGGGAGGGAAGGGAACCCTCCGGGGTAAAATGGGGAAGCGAAGCCTCCTCGGAAGGGGAATGCACCTCTTCTATGGGACGTGCGGCACGTGATCCTCCGGGAAGAGATTTTTTTTTCCGACAGGATATCAGGTACACAGGTTGCATGTCCGGCTGTTTCGTCTGCACCTTTTCATGGAAATCCGGAACTTCCCGGAATGTTTCGATCCCTGCTGCCCCCCCGGGAAACGACTCTTTTACCCATTGCCAGAAATCCCTCCGCGTCTGTTTCAGGAGACTCAAGGGAAGGAAAAGGGGCTCTTTGATAGAGACCAGGACAACCCCTGTCCTGACCGATTCCATGCGTGTAGACCGGAACAGGGTTGTTATCCCGGCTGCATCCAGGGCATGTTTCTCCGCTTTTTCCAGGGGCAGATCCCTATGCCAGGATAACACCGGCCTTACATTTGTTAAAGCGATATCGATCCCGGTACGGGACAGGGACACGGCAAGATTGATGGTCTTTTTCAGCTTGTAGAGGGGGAAATTGGTACGATCGAAAGGTACGGGCCGGGAGGTTTTTTCTGTCAGGAACACCAGTCCCTTCACCGGCACTTCGCGGGGGTAGTGGATGAACACGGTGTTCCCCTTCCGGGCGGTATGCACCAGCTTCTTCCGGATATGCATTTTGGTAATCGTCAATGCTGGACCTTCGTCCCCGGATTTCGGCTGGATCCGGATCCTGTCTCCCGTCTGTACCTTCCGGATCGTTTCAAGGTAAAATCCGTTCTCCCGGACCTGGGATACGGTACCGGCAAGCTGGCCCGACACCCCCAGGCTCCTGGACTGGATTACCTGTTCCGCGTCCTGGTTACTGAAAAACCCGTGGGACCACTTCCTGCCGAAAGAATCGGCCAGGACGGCTTTCGCTTTTCCGAGGGCTGTTCCCGCCTGTTCCGCCGGTGCATCGAGGACGAGCCGGTATGCCTGTACAACCCGTGCCACGTAACCTTCGTGTTTCAGCCTTCCTTCGATTTTAAGGGAAGCAATACCCATGTGTTTTAGGTCGTCCAGCAGGTCCAGGGAATAGAGATCCTGGGTGGAAAAAAAGAATCCGGAACTCTTCTTCCCGCGGTCCGAGTGATAAAACCTCCGCCGGCAGGGCTGTTTGCACCTGCCCCTGTTCCCGCTCCAGCCGCCGATCCAGGAGGAGAAGAGGCAGCTTCCCGAAAGGGAACAGCAGAGGGCTCCGTGAACGAACACCTCGATCTCCAGGGGAGAAACGGTTATAATCGACGTAAGTTCATCGAGGGTCACCTGGCGCTCCAGGATAACCCGGTCAATTCCCATCCGCTGTGCCGCGAGAACACCTGCGCTGTTGTGAAGGCCCATCTGGGTGGATGCGTGGATCGAGAGAGAGGGAAAATATGTCCGGATAAGCCTGACAAGCCCGATGTCCTGGACGATGACCCCGTGGGGTTCCAGGGCGGAAACCCTTTCCAGGGTACTGTATACTTCTTCCAGCTCGGGCTCTTTAACCAGGGTATTCAGGGCAAGGTAGTACCGTTTGTTCCTTCTTCGTGCATATTCGGCGAGGCGGGACATGTCTTCATAACTGAAGTTGTCCGCCATTTCCCGGGCGTTGAATCTGCCCAGGCCGGCGTATACGGCATCCGCGCCGTTTTTGTATGCTGTAATGGCTACCCCCAGGGAACCTGCAGGGGCGAGGAGTTCCGGAACCATGGGATTAAATATACTCTATCCGGCCCTGAATCGTCTCTATTCAGAAGAAATAATTTCAGTTACTTCCTCCACCATGGGAGCCTGGTTGTTAAATCTCTGCATTCAGTTCTTCGATGGTGCTGCCGATTTACCGGGTAGACTGTGAGGATGACGGGATGCTGCCGTCGGGATTCTCTATCTGTTTTCTTACATTACCTATGGCCCCGGTAATTTCGATAAGGGAGGAAGATGTCTGTTCCGTGCCGGCGGAGGGTGCATGTTTCCCCAGGGGCGGGGCTTCAAAGCTTCACCGGTCCGGCCGTCCTCTGCTGCATACAGGAAATTCAACCAAACTCTCAACCTTCTTGCGTATTGATAATACTTCACGATGTGGTATACTGATATTTCAGGAGGAACTGATGAAAAAATCCGCCCTAGTAATCTATAGTATTCTAATAGGTCTCCTTGTTCTGCTGATGATGGGATGCGGGAAAAGCCTGTTAACTCCCCTTACCGGTGACGGTGCCGGCAGAAATCCGGAACTGGCCCTGGAACGGGCGGAGTACCTGTACCTGTCAGGCAGTGTAGACGAGGCTGATGTGATATACCAGGATCTCATGACGAACCATGCAAACGACCCGGAGCAGCAGGAAGTATATTTCGAAGCGGTCCGGGGGCATTCCAAATGCGTCCTGGAAATCGGAAGCACCAATACCACAGACGTACTCAAAGGTTTTATCGATTTCGCCCTCAGCCTGGACGTGGACACCTTCGAAACCGACCCGGACCAGCTATCCGGCTTTGAGGAGTTTGCCGCGGATTTCAAGGAGAAAGTATGGAGTTCCTTTACGATTCTTACCTTGATTCCCGACGCAAGCAGGACGGAAGCGGATTACGCCAACATGTCCATATCCGGCCTGTTCGCGGTATGCGCGGATTTCGCCGGGCTGATGGGAGTATACGTAGCCGGTGCCACAAACGTGATGCAGAAAATCGACGAGCTCAATACTAAGGTCGAGGCGTTCAACACCCTCTGGATAACGTATGTAAATTCAGGGTACGATACGTCTTATCAGAACGAACTCGGGGTCCTCCAGGACGATATCATGGTCATCTACGCCGAAATCCAGGGAGCTTCTATTTCGACTATTACCGTCATGAGGGCGGTAGAGGAGCAGGGCCAGGAAGTTCAGGCGGAAACGCAGAACGCGGATAACCCCCTTAACCAGATGCTGAACGATGTATTCGATGTCATAATCACCACGATAAATGAAACCCTCCCGGCGATCGAGGAAATCGAAAACCAGTCGGGCTCGCTCTGGGAAAATCTTGACCAAGCCTCCGCATGGTAGTAGGAGTAAAACATGAAACGATTCGTAATCGCGATCCTTTTAGCAACTTTTTCCGCCGGATTCTCCTTTTCCCAGGATATGATGCGTATTCCCTATCCCATGACCATGCGGCAGCGGGGTATGGGAGATGCCTTTACAGCAGTAGCTGATGATTTTTACCTCCTTTTTACCAATCCCGCAGGCCTTTCTAAGGTGAAGAATCTTAAAACCGAAGAGCGCAACCGTCTTATCCAGCTCCCTCCCCTGAACCTGGGAATCGGAGTCCAGAACGATTTACTGCAGAATATGGATACTATTACCTCCGTCTTTGACAGCATGGATGGCGGAGGTGATGGGGATGCAGGTAACCCGATAAGTGCAGCCCTTGATATCCTGGGAGCCCTGAACCGTTCGAATTTCGGTTTTGTTCTGGAAGATCCCCTTCTCAGTTTCGGGTTTATCGGGCCAAGAGCCGGGTTCAACGTTGCACCTTTTCTCCTGGATGTTAATATGAAACCGGTAGCCGGCTTGCGGCCGGAACTCTACCTGGATGTAAACGCCTACCTGCAGGCGATCGCCGGATTCGCCCCGTTCCACTTTTCTCTCTTCGGCCAGAATAATCTCCATGTCGGATTTGCCGTGAAAGCCGTAGCCGCAGGACAGTTCGAAGGTTCCGCAGAGCTGGTGGATATCTTTAGCTGGATGGAAGACACAAGCCTGGCCCTTCAGTTCCTGCAGGAGAACATGAACACAGGGGTCGGTGTGGGGCTAAACCTGGGTTCTCTCCTGGAACTGCAGAACGGACTTTCTTTCGGCCTGGCTGCACTGGATTTTCCGACTGTGCTTGTCGGCCTGGACTTAGGGGGTGTCGGTGGAAGTGGTTTACAGTTGGCTTTTCCCAATATCCGGACCGGTGTGAGTTACACCGTGGACTGGAGACGCTTAGGTGTTCCCATGCCCGGGTTCCTTCTGGATAACCCTGTCCTTGCCTTTGATCTGGCAAACCTTGTGGATACACGGATGAAGGTATGGGCTAAAACACACTTAGGTCTTAGTGTGAACGTAATAAACCTAAGGTTTATAGCCCTCAATATGGCGGCGGGATTGAACAAGGGGTACGGAACCTTCTCCACCACCTTGAAGTTCTTCATGCTCCGCTTAAGCTACACTCTCTGGCAGGATGAAAACGGGATTAAAGTGGGAGACTACCCAATCTGGCAGCATTTTGTGAAACTCTCCCTGCGCTGGTAGATTATCAGCCCTTCGGGAGCATTGATATAACCGGGGTTATATGGGGCTATATTCCCTTAACGGTAATGCCCCGGCCCTCGGTTATTTCTCCGATGATCCAGAAGGGTTGTTTTCTCTCCTCTAAGAGGGCGGCTGTGGAGTCCATGTTTTCTTCGGGTATCACACCGAGAAGGCCCCCGGATGTTTCCGGTGAAAAGAGGAGCAGCTGTGTTTTTTCAGAGACGGTACGTTCAAAGGTGACCCATTTTCCGTAATAGTGCCTGTTCCTGTGGGACCCGCCGGGAAAAAGTGATTCATCTGCATACCCGACGGCACCGGGGGTAAAAGGGAGGTCTTTTACCCGTATCGTCATGGCGCATCCGCTTTTTTCCGTTATTTCGTACCCGTGACCTAAAAGGCTGAAACCGGTGATATCCGTACACCCATGGGCACCGACCCGGGAAAACACTTCCGACGACGTTTTATTCAGCAGTTTCATCTGCTTCACCGCTTCGGCAACATCATTGTCATCGGCTTTGTTTCCCTTGAATGCCGTGGTAACAACACCGACGCCGAGAGGTTTGGTCAGCACCAGCAGGTCACCCGGACGAGCCCCGGTTTTGGTAAGCACCCTGTCGGGATGTACAACACCCGTAACGGCGAGTCCGTACTTGGGTTCCTTGTCGTCCACCGTGTGACCCCCGGCAATCACGCCCCCCGCTTCTTTTACGGTTTCCGCTCCGCCCCTTAAGATTCCTCCGATAACATCTTCATCCATGCTTTTCGGGAACCCGCACACGTTGAGCGCCAGGATCACCCTGCCGCCCATGGCATACACGTCGCTCACCGAGTTGGCAGCTGCGATTGCGCCGAAATCATACGGGTCGTCCACTATGGGAGTGATAAAATCCACTGTCTGGATAACAGCATGACCGGCATCGATCCTGTACACAGCCGCATCATCACTGATATCGAGTCCTACCAGGAGATCCGGATAATCTTCAGTCCGGAATACCGAGTTAAAAGAGCGCAGAACCTGCGCCAGGGACTCAGGGTCCCGTTTGGCCGCTCATCCCGCGGCGGATGCCATGGATGTAAGGCGAATTTCTTCCCT
>JAJSAL010000077.1 GCA_024274705.1 Spirochaetota bacterium | reverse complement strand
CCCTTTTCTCAGCGCGAAATACAGATAAGGAAGGTATTCCACCCCTTTACCCAGTAAAGTGAGGGAGAGTAAACCTCCTGAATGGGGTGGGCTGCCCTCCGGGGTAAAATACAATATATATGGATGAGCTGCCCTGTTGCGACCCGGGATAATTTCGTTTTCTTTTTCTATCGGAGTTTCAAACAGCCAGGAGTATGCGCATGTAAACCGAAGACTGCATAGACTGCATTCCCTGCCTTCAAATAGACAGACAAAACGCTTCAAGCTTTTCCCGAGAATACTGTGAAAAGGAAAAGAAGGGAAAGAAGAAAAAGTAACCGGCTTGTTGAATTCCAGTTTGAAAATTACCGTTTTATACATAATACTCATTTTAAATCTCTTTTATGAAACAAAGCATAAACAAAAAAGTATGCTTGTCAACAACTTATTATCTGTAACTGCAAGAACCATGCCAATTTTATATAACGTTTACCCGCCTGTTTTCTGCTTGTTGGCGGTTTTTAGACATGTTTTTGTGCCCTGTAAGAAAAGTGCAGGTAACTGAAGTTATAATGGCCGTAACTTCGGTTCCAATAGTCTACCAGGGTTCTACGTACTTACCCGTGGGTGTCTGCGAGCCGACAGGAATCACAACTGGGCTACACTGATGTCTTGAGCGGATCAGTCAAAGCCTTTTCCGTACCCTCTCAAACATACTTTAGAGTTTAATTCGCTGACTCTCCGGCAGCCGTATTTTTCTCCTCCCATTCAGTCATTAAGAACCTGACACTGTATTTTATATTCTTCACGGCTTGTTAACCGTTGAAACAACCTAAACCCGGTAGTATTCATGGAGTGAATTCCCAGACGTTCCGCAAGCGGCAATTTCCAGCAAAAAATCTTCATCGGCTGATTGCACGTACCCGATCCACCCGCCGGGAATACCGAAATTCAAAAGAGTCCCGTATGCAATGCCGGAGAACAGAATCTTAACTTCCGGCTTTTCTATATACCCGGGTACAATGATTTCCTGTATTGTCTCCCTGATTTCAACCAACTGGGCGGCCCCGTTTTCGAGTGTACCGGAAGTTCTTGTCCCTTGCCCGATCAAGTTTGTGGAATTGCAGTCCCGGATTGGATGGATGTAACTGCAGATCAAAAGCCGTAGTCTTTATTGCTTTCTGTTCTTCGCCGGTTAAACGTGCAAGACTATCTGCAAAGGTGTCAGATATACGGAATTGCATATATCACTCGACCCGAAACACCTTCATCACTTCATCCCCAAGATGATTGATTACCTTCACGGCAATCCGCCTATTCTCTGGTTTGTCGAATGGTCTGGATGTATCGCTGTGCAAGGTTTCCCAGGCTTCCTGGTTGATCTCTGCTTTAAGGGTTGTTTTGAGTGATTTGTAAGGATCGTTGGCCCCTAGAAAGTAGGCATGACGGACGAAAAAACTTTCTTCGTTATAGTCGGTATCGATAAACCAGCAGGCTATTCCTTCCGGTCCATCGCTCCGTACTTCCCCGGTATTGGGATGGAACACGTCCACACCGTTTACCTTGACCTGTATTCGGTTATCTCCGGTATTCATGATCTCTATATCAGGTTCGCCAAAAATAACAAAGAGATTCCCTTTACCGGTGTTCTTCAAATCATCCGCCATATGAAGATCGGCATTTATCCGGGCTTTTAATACCGGTATCCGGCCCAATTTAGTGAAGTCGCTTGCATGGGCTTCATAATTGAAAGCACAGGCAATCAGAACGTCAAAGGCGGCATCCCCTGCTTCTCGTGCAGCGGCCACCAGGTCCGGCCGGGATACCGTACCGAACTCAGGTCCGATAAAAACAGCCGCCCGTTTCAGGGTTCCCGTTTCCTCGCTTCCTTCCATGTAATGGCCTTCGGCACAAACCATATCCCCGGGCCAGGGGATTAAAGAGCTGAAGGATATCTTATCTTCTTTATGTGCCTGCTGAACACCGGAAGTTTTCAGGTTTTCCAGGATCATCTGCACAAAATCCAGGGTCTTTCCGTATTCAGGGCTTGCGTCGGCAGCATGGTCGATCAATTCATCATTTTCATCGACGCCGAGAATACGGTGAGGAGAGAGACTCTCCACGGTAAAAGGTCCGGCTACTCTCACGGTTTTTTTATCTTCATAGGGTTTATCATAGAGGTATTCATAATCGGCCTTTGATGCAATGGAAGCATCGATCCGCTTCTGCCGGGCTATCCGGTTTTTCCACCATTCACCATGGAAATGTTTTGCTTTATCATCCCATCTCTCATCAGCTTCCCGTGGTATTTCCCATTCTTCCCAATTCCTGTTCAGCTCTTTATTCAGTTGTTTTCGCAATGGTTCCAGTACTGTCTGAAATTTTTCCCAGATAATATCGATCTCCGTGTTATTGGCAATGGCCTTGAGGGTGATGTGGGGTACCCGCTCATAAACAAATCCATGACGAATATCATTATTCGTTGGTGCTGTAGAAAGCGCTGTCTGGGTTAATTCAGCTTCTTTTAGTTGCCCTGCAGGCGAATCAGCCAGTAAGTAGTAGGGATACCTGGCTCCCATAATCCTTGCCCGGGCAAGGGCAAGAGCTACACGCGAAGTATCTATGGTGATCCAGCGACGACCCCACTGTTCTGCAACATAGGCGGTTGTACCGGAGCCGCAGGTAGGATCGAGGACAAGGTCACCGGGATCGGTGGTCATGAGGATACAGCGTTGGATAACTTCACGAAGGGTTTGAACTACATAGATCTTTGGATCTCCAAAGCCGCTAACACCTGTATCAGGCCACGACGCTGTCATAGGGTAAACTGGATGATCATGGAAATATCGAATGTAACGAAGAGAGTTACCAACTCTCATTAATCTACAGGCTTTCAATAACCGATCAATTCCCGATCGATTTGTCTTCCATCCACCTTTTCCCGGATCGGAGAGATTAAGCCCCAATTCCCTAATCGGGAATACCGTTGAATCACTTGCTGTTTGTGATCGCATATCTCCGTGTGCGAATATATTCCCTTTTGGATTATCTGGATCCTGTAGGGGAATGTATATCCCCGGAGCGATCATGTCGAAGTTGTATTGTGAAGCACCTATACCCCCTAATTGTTTTTCTAAGTAGAGGCGGCGAAATTTAATATGATTAACATTTCTGCAATACCACGATATATAATCAAATGTGCTATCAAGCAAAATCGAACCCAAACTGCTGGTTTTTGAAAAAGAAACAACGGAAACAAAATTCCCCTCCCCAAACACCTCATCCATCAGCGCCCGTACTCTATGCACATTCTCATCCCCTATCTGTACAAAGATCGATCCGCTATCTGAAAGCAGATCGCGGGCCACAGTCAACCTATCCCGAAGATAGGTAAGATACGAATGAATCCCGTCCCGCCAAGTGTCCCGAAATGCTTTTACCTGTTCCGGTTCCCTCGTTATATGATCTGTCTTGCCGTCCTTTACATCCCTGCTGGTGGTAGACCACTGGAAGTTGGAATTGAATTTGATCCCATAGGGGGGGTCGAGATAAATACACTGTACTTTCCCCCGGAGTCCCTCCCTCTCCGCCAAAGATGCCATGACCTGGAGGCTGTCACCGAGGATCATCCTGTTTGTCCAGTTGGCGTCATGCTGATAAAACTCGGTCCTGGCGCTCTCATCGGGAAGTCCGTTGAAATCGGCGAAAAGGTCTATCTGACCATCGTCGGCTTTGGTATCTTTTTTTGTTTCCCTTACCAGGTCATCGATAAGCACCTTGTGATGTACCTTTTCCTGGATATACAGGGGCGGCGCGTGTACTATCAAGTCCGACCAGTCCTGTTCATCCTTTCCACGCCAGACGAGCTGGGGATCCAGGTCCCTGTTCCGCCGTTCGTAGGCCAGCCGTATCGGAGCCTGTTCCTCCTTTCGCATGACCGACTGGTATTCGGCGGTGGGAATATTTGATCGTTTGGCTTCATCGTGGGTTATGGTTTCTATGGATTTCCTCAATGGTTTCTTAGGCATAATTTATTCCTTATCAACGAAAACGGTAATGTTGATTGCGTCAGATACTATTGGAAACAACTATTGTTGCAATTGTAACTCCTTATTTTATAACGAATAAATAATTGCTATTGCGTCAAAATTGCGTCATTACTTCTCAATTGTCTCAATTCCCTTCTGTTTTTTGTATGTGCCACCGTGCGGATTTTGTAGAGCCGGCAACAAAAACACGCCCTTCGTTAGAAAGGCTCCGTAAAAGAGAGCGGATAAGGTGCCGATCCAGGGCCGGAAGAACTTGAAGAAGTTCTCCCATCTTAGCGCCTTCCGGCTCGCTTTGTCGAATATGTTTGATCAGCAATTCCTTATTTGTTTCCCTGTCCAGTCCCTTTTTGCGTATATATATACCGGATTTTCCTAATGCGGAATAAAGCCGTCTTGCTAAAATCCATTCATATCCTTTTGCCTTGGGAACTCTTTCCAGAAGTCCCTCTTCATAGAGCCTTTCCGCGGCCCGGGTAAAATGGTCAGGTAGAGGACGGTTTTCGAAAACTGACTGGATAACAATAAAATCGTCCGTGGAAAAGCTTAACAGCTTTTCATTACCGATCTTTTCGAGTATGCGCAGGAATTCAGGATACCGGATAGTACCATGAAGGGAAATCCAGAAATGGTCCGGGCCGGAATGGGTAAAGTCCGGTTCCGCCTTGCTCTCTCTGATGCAGGCTTCGTATATACGGTTCATCCCCTGACCGGAACGTTCCACCAGTCCGCACCTGGAAAACGCCTCCGCAAGGCGCCGGTTACGAGGGGCCTGCTCCCAAAGGATGTTTTCGAAGGTTATACCGGTAGGCAGGCCGCCGGGGCTGGCAATCTCGATTCGCTCAGGGAATTGGCGCACAAAGACCGACCCCTCCATCCGGTAGTCCCGATGGCTGATCGCATTCAGGATTGCCTCGCGGATAGCCGATTCATTAAAGGTTTTAATGTCCCAGATAAAAAGTCCGTCTTGATAGTGCTGGTTTGTATTGCGCAGGTCAATGGTTTCCCACAGTTTGTCATAGAATGCGAAAAAGCCCTTCCGGAATTCGATTCTCTGCTGGGCAGGGCCGGAAGCCGCGTTGCCCCGGTATTCAAAGATGACCTCGGCCTGCCCTAAGTAACGGCCCATGGCTTCCTGTTTACCAAACAGGATAAGAGCTGCATAAGTGAGCTTTCCTTCTATAATGAGTTCGGCATCAGTCAGCAATTGTTCCCTGTTTAGTCCCGCAATAGCTCCGTTTCCGGATTTCTTAACCCAGCGTTTCCGGAAATCCTCAATTGCTTCAGGATTCAGGTCTTTAAAAGAAGCGTTTTGGCAAATCTCAGTGGAAAAATCGGGATCGGCTTCATCAAATATCCGTTTAAGCATACCCGGGGGCATTGCCCTCAGAGCCTGTCCGGCCCTCATCAAATAACGGCCGTTGATGTGCATAGGCATGCCGATGGGCCGGGATGGAACGTGAAAAACCAGAACTCTTCCTTCCGTGGTAAGAATTTCTTCTACATCTATTCGCAGATGGACCTTATCAATCAGTCTTTCCTTTATTTTGGCCAGATTTTCCTTGAAGGCCTGTGTTCCGACAATCTTTCGGGGCTTCTTATCAGTTACCCCAAAAATGAGTAGCCCTCCCCCCTCATTGGCAAGGGCAACACAATAATCAGTCAGTTTATCGAAATTAAAAGTGAATTCTGCCTTTTTGAATTCAATGTGTTCGTCCTCATCCTTTTCTATCAGAAGAGCCAACCTCTTAGTATACATTTCCATCAGCTCCCTTCGGAAAGTACCTGATCGACCATCTTGTTGAAGGCGTTTTCAATCTCAAACACATCGGTGAACTCAGCAAAAGTCCACCGTCCGTATTTCTTAAGATTGTTCACACCGGGAACCCAGTAGTTTTCCATTGCAGCTTTTTTATCTTTGGCATCTTCTCCCCGGTATCCTTTAATTTCAACAACCAGGTGGAGAGGATCATCATTCCCATCATCCAAAAGCACGATAAAATCCGGAATGTATTTCCGCGTTCCCGAACCATACCGGTAAGGAACTGCAAAACCCAGATTGTGATTCTTTACATAGGCGGTTACTTTTGGCTGAGCCTCAGCAACCCTGCAGAACTCCGCTTCCCAATCACTATCCAGGATAACCCAATTAATATGACATTTTCGCGAATCGGTCTGGTATCGATTGGTTTTAGATGTGGTAAAGTTTACATGAATAGTCGAACCTGCCGGATTATAGGGATCAAGTACTGCCTTAGTCGGCTTTTCACCAACAAGAGAGCGGGTAATACCGACGGTAATTCTTTCACAGGCCATATCTCCTAATTCCTGGTAGAGCAATTGTGCAGGATAGGTTCCCCCTTTACAGACAAGGCATGTATCGATCCACTGCTTCGTGATTCTCTTAAGCTGCCCAAACAAATAGAGTTTGGGTTCTTCGCCGGGATCACGCCATTTAGTGACCAGTAACCGGTGAGTAATATGATATAGGAGGGTCGATCTTCGCATGTCTTTAAGGCGTTTCAGATTAAGATCAACATCTTTTCCTATTATTCCGGCATTTTTAGTAACTGACGGACCTACGAGACCGGGAGTCAATTCGAGTACCGAATCTTCATTATATGAAGCTGTTAACCGTTCTTCCGGCAGCTCAACACGGTAACCTGCAACCCTTGGAAACTGAATTTCCAGATGATCACGGTCCGGTCTTACGGCTTTTACCTGGATCGTCTGCCTGGGAGGTTGAGGATACGAAATTACCGGTTTGGCTGTAAAGTCAAATGGAATTCCAAGAACATCCGCATATTCAACATTGAAAAGCTCTTCCTCATTCAAATCATAGGATTGACGGCGTAAAGCTCTCCCGATTACCTGCTCACACAGTAACTGTGTTCCGAATGCCCTGACCCCGAGGACATGGGTTACAGTATTGGCATCCCACCCCTCGGAAAGCATGGAGACGGATACAACACATCGTATTGATCCACCAAGACGCCCTTCCTTTCCAACAGTATTCATTACTTCACGAAGCAAATCCTGATCTGTAAGATTCTCAGCCTGTCGTTTATCCCCGGTACGTTCAATGATCTCACGCCGGAATCGCGCTATCTCTTCAGATGCCATCTCTCTGAAGTTTTTATCCAGGGCTTCACCCGATTCAAGCTGCATGCTGTCAATCAGGAGTGTCCGGGGACGCGGATATTGGTTGCCGTGTTCGTCATAGTTGCGGAATAAAGCCAGTCGTCCGTTTTCCAGTGAACAGGTCCCGTCATCATTCTCCCTCACAAATCCCGATATGAAATCATAGACAAGTTTGGATGTGGATGTATTATTACAAACGATGATGAAACAAGGGGGAGATGTAATGCCGCTCTGTTCCCATAAGGTATAAGTTTTTTCATAATGACCATAGAGCGCCTCGAGTGCTGTCTGCAATTCCACAGGCAGAGTAAGAGGATCAAGTATTTTAGCTTTAAAGCGGCCCTTCTTCGGCATCTTTGTGCGAATATGTTCCCAGAGATTGCGAAACCTCGGCATCTCCCCACCTGGAATATTATCAGCTACAGGAACACGGGGGAGTTTTACGATTCCACATTCAATGGCATCCATTAAAGAAAAATCACTCATAGTCCATGGAAAGAGAGTGCCCTCGGCATAACCTGATCCGCTGAGGAAAAAAGGGGTTGCTGAAAGATCTAAAACCTGAGAAATTCCGAGTTTTCGTCCCACAGCTTCAAGACCTGAAATCCATAAACGGGCGGCTTCATTATTCTGATCAGCCTCTTTTTTCTCATCCCCTGTAAGGGCTCCTTCATCTTCATGATCCTGTTTTTCGCGGTAACAATGATGAGCTTCGTCATTTATCACCAGAATATTTTTTATACCCATCAACCCGGGCATTACCCTCTGGAGCATTTGCCCCTCCGTCTCCCGGGTATTGAGTTCGGCCCCTCTTCCCTGGAGCAAGGAACGCCCGCCCTTTGATATTTCCAGTTTTTCCCGAAGTTTGAAGGCATGGTAATTGGTTATGATTATCTTTGCCCGCTTAATATCACCAAGCATGTCCTGGGGAACAAGTTCACGGCTTTGATAATAACTATCCGGATCATTCGGTTGAAGCACCCTTAAACGGTCCTTGATTGTCAGTCCGGGAGCTACTATTAAAAAGCCGCGGGAGAACTTCCTGCTGCCCGGGCGGCGTACCGCATTGATCGTCTGCCAGGCGATAATCATTGCCATAACGGTAGTCTTGCCTGTGCCTGTTGCAAGTTTGAGTGCCAGACGCATCAACTCCGGGTTTGCATCCTGGTTCGCATTTAATAGATGCTCGATAAATTTTTTACCGGTATTACCTGATTTTGGGGCAACCTCTGTCAGCCAAATTGCTGTTTCGACTGCTTCTACCTGGCAGAATAAAGGACGTAAACCGGTAAATGCATGATGTCTCCAGTGCTGAAGTAACCGCGCGGTCTCCGGGGTAACCCGCCAATCATATACATTTTTAAGCTCCCGCCAACGGTCAACATATCCCCGAAGTTCATTTATTATCGATGTAGGATCATACTGCTGATCTTGAGATGATAAACCTTTACCTTCATCGAAAATCATTTCCGTTTGTTTACCGGAGTCTTTCCGCTTTCTTGGTCTTGGAATAGGAGTTATAAACTCGGCACGGCGTCGTGATTCGTTAATTTTTTGAGTAGGTTGGCCCTGTTCATCAAGCTGCCAATGCCGTTTTGGGTATTCATACGGTGAATTCAGTATAGGATGATCAAAGAAAGCATTATTCATGTTTAGCCTTTCTCTTCTGCTGTATCGTCACGGTTGTTCCTTTTGGTGGAGCAGGCTGATACTTTATTGATAGTTCATTATAGCGCATGCTATTCGGGATGCAAGGACTTTCCGGTATAAATTATGAAAGTACTTCTCTGTACACTTTCTCTTCCTTGAACAGGTCCGCAAGTTCCGGGTCGAACTGGGTGCCTTTTCCCCTGTCCAGCTCCGCAAGTGCCGCCTTGAGAGACATCGCCCTGCGGTAAGGCCTGTTCGACGTCATGGCATCAAAGGAGTCGGTAATCGATACGATCCGGATAAACCTGTCCAGGGAACTTCCCTGCCGCTTGTCGGGGTACCCGGAGCCGTCGAACCATTCGTGGTGGTGCCGAACGATGGAGAGACAGGGCTGGAAAAACTCGATAGTGCTTAAGATGTTTTCGCCGATTGCAGTGTGCTGCTGAAAGATGTGCTTTTCATCCGGGGTAAGGGCGTCATCTTTGAAGAGGAGAGCTTCGGAGATGCCTATCTTTCCGATGTCGTGGAGGAGTGCCCCGTATTCCAGGATTTCCACGTCCAGTTCGACGGCACCGGAACAGAGGGCCAGCTTCCGGGAGAGGATCCGAACCCTGTTGCAGTGGCCCCGGGTGTAGGGGTCCTTGGCCTCGATCGTTTCGGCAAGTACCTTTACCGTATCCAGGTTCGTCTTTTTCAGCTTTTCATACGCTTCGAAGAGTTCCCTGGTGCGTTCCTCCACCTTCACCTCCAGGGACCGCTGATACTCCCGGTTTTCCCTGGCAAGACGTTCATTATCCAGGAGTACATCCCGGTAATGGAGTGCCTTCCGGATCGTTTCCACCAGTTCCAGCTTTCGAACCGGTTTTACCAGGTAGTCGAAGGCCCCTTTTCTCATCGTTTCGATCCCCGTATCCAGGTCCGTGGATGCGGTGAGCATGATCACCGGGACCGAAGGGTACCTCTCCTTCAGTTTGCCCAGGAGTTCCAGGCCGGACATTTCAGGCATCCTGATATCCAGGAGGATGGTGTCCGGAGGCTCCCGGGATTCATCGAGACAGGCGAGGGCTTCTTTTCCGCCGCTCTTAAGCTCCACATGGAAGCCTTCTTTTTCCAGGATGATTCCTACAACCTTCCGGATGGCGGGATCATCATCTACTGCGAGAATGAAACGATTAGTGCCGGATTTCAAAGCTCACGTCCTTTTTTCCCCCTTAGCGCCGGAACGATGAAGGGGACACGGGATTTATAGGCTTTATAATCGGTAAAAAGCACCGGGAATATCTTTGTATCTTCAATCACCACCAGGAGGAAATCCATCAGGATAAGCCCGCCTGCATACAGGGTGAAAAGAGCATCCCGTATAAGGAACGCCAGGGAGACATTCAGAAAAAGAAACCAGAGAAATCCGGGGTGACGAACCAATCCGTAGGTGCCCTTTGATGAAGCTTTCCGTTCTTGTTGTTCTTCAGGCGGAGTATGTACAGGGATATCGATAAACAGGGAATAGAAGAGGAGAACAACAAACAGTACTGCAGAGGCAACGGTTACAACAGCAGCCCACAGGGGTGTCCACTTCGGAGGAAACTGCAGTACAGAAAAAAACAGTGCACCTGTAACGCCGCAGTAGCCGATAATCGAAAGCATAGTACCCCGGCGATTCCGGCTTTTCAGCTGGCTTACATCGGAAAGAAGGACGAAGAGAAAACCGGATAAACCAATGATCAGTACCATTATATATTTATTATATCACAAATCCCCAATTT
>JAJSAL010000076.1 GCA_024274705.1 Spirochaetota bacterium | reverse complement strand
GGTGGGCGAAGAAAGGGGGAATGGTACCGAAGGGAACCGCGGTGTAGCCCATTGGGAGAACCTCTGTTACAGATCCATCTCTTTTTTTAGCCGCTTCAGCTCCAGGTCAGCCTCGGCTTCCTTGAATTTGTCAGCCAGTTCGTCCTGTTCGCCTGTCACCATTTCCAGCTGTGTCAGAAGAAGATCGGCATCGATAGTGATTTCCGGCCGGTTCCGGACGTATTGAAGCTGTCTCTTTACGATGTCCAGCTCTTTTCGGAGCTCCCGTTCCTCGTACATGATCTTCTGAAGATCTTCCTGTACCTGTTCCGTTTTAAGAGCAGCTTCTGTCCAGAGGTCGGTCCTCCCCCGGTCTCCGGCGAGCTTTACACGGGATTTCCACTTTGCCAGCTCGTTCTGAAGCTCGATCCGTTTTACCTTGGTCTCCTTGAGGGTTGAAAGTACTGCTGCTACATACTCCCCGGCGGAGACAGGATCCATACCTGTTATATCCATAGAGTCAGCATACAATGTACCCCGGTGTTTGGGAATGGGCTGTAAACCCGGGGTTGGGTTTCACAGTGCGATTTTTTAAGGTTCAGCCGCTACATTCCGCTACAGGAGACGCGACGGGGGGGGACAGGGAGAGAAACAGATTCCGCCCTCCTTCACGGGTTTTTTCATTGTACGGTTCATTTTGGGGCTGTAAAGGTCGGGCCGCAGGCGGTAATATAATCCTGACTTTCTGCGGCATCCTAGGCTGAATCCATCAGCGAATAGAGATGGGTAATGTTCCGCTCAGTGAGTTTTTCCAGAGGAATAGCGGGCTGATTTTATCTTTTCGATGTCTCCCTCGCTTACCGGCGCCTCCCGGGCGCCAATAGCCGTCGAATCCCGGGAAAAACCGCAGATTTTTCGTGATGATGAATCGCTTTTTAACCGTTGCAGTAAATCTGTTAAGGTCTCACTAGTGAAAAACGACTGTGCCGGAAATGCCCGATGTTGTTCGGTGAGATATTCTTCAAAAATGTCTTGCAGATCGAAAGAAGTGCCAAAAAGAACCTGTGTTCCGCCAAGGATTTCTGTTACACTCTTCACGGATAGGGTTTCCTCCTCCTGCTGATGTTTTTTATTCAATCTCATCATACGGGAAGAGCGGGACTCTATCCATTTATTTTGTATAGAAATGGGAATAAAATATGTGCGTGCCTAAGCAATAAATCCGTTACAAGCCCATTTTTACAAGAGGCTCATTTAATAACTTTCTTAATAAAGTTATGTGTTTGTAAGGGAAATTGTGTAGAATATAAGGAATTCAGGTGATTTAATATGTTATAAGTCACAATCGAAATGTGGGGCATAGATGGAAAAGATAGTTGTATCAGTTCTTGGCAATAAAAATTCTGGCAAAAGCTATACATGGAATACACTATTTGGTGCCACCGTAAGAACCGGGAAAGAGGAGCGTCGCCTCTATTTTAATGATTGTGAGTATGTAAAGGTATTTTTGGTCAGTGGCTCACCAGAAGAGCGAGAGACACATGTCGGCGAGCTAATTACGGTAGAAGAGCCGAAGATCGTACTTTGCTCAACCCAATACAGAGAAAGCGTTAAAAGCACATTCAACTATTTTGTAGAAAACGGGTACTTCCTCTTTGTTCATTGGTTGAACCCAGGATATTCCGATTCAGATACACCGTATTTCGATAATCTCGGTCTTGTAAGTTGGCTTCTATCTCAACCGTGTCTCATCGGGATACGATCTGGAAAAATAGTAGCGAACTCAAGAGTAGGAGAAATCAAGGAATATATTTACGGTTGGGCGAAAACACGAAACCTAGTGATTAACGAGTGTGAGTAAGTGACTTATAACAATCACATGCACTCGGACAAAATAAAGCTGCGCCGCTTCGCTCTGCACCTTTATTTTGCCGGTGAGGTGAAGCGTTGAGGCTGTAGAATAAGTCGATTTTTAAGAAATTCGGCGTATATGAAGAATTTTAAGTGATTTTATTGTAAGGTTTTCAATTTGGGAAGTTTTACTAAGAAGCTGGAATTTTGGCTTTTTCTACAGCCTCGTTAGCAGTCAAGGGGTACAATACCGGGGCATTGTTTATACTCGATAGCAGGGGGTTTGCCCCGGAAGGGGACACCTGTGCCGTGGAAGGAGAAGTCCGTAATGGATCAGAAAGAAGAGCTTATCCTGTTGTGGAATACTGGGAAATATACAATTACCTAGTTGACAGAGATGTTCACTATAAGCAAACCGACGGCGTACAAATATCTAAGTCGCTATGAAGACTATGGTCTCCCTGGTCTTTTGGAACTCTCACGAGCCCCACGCCATGTACCGAATAAAACTCCCGGAAGAATTGAAGAAGAAATAAAAACACTAAGAGAGAAACGTCCCTGGCGGGGAGCAGCGAAACTTCCGGTTCTTCTTGAGGATGGGTTTCCAAACCCGGATCTGCTGAAAGTATCGACGTTACATCTCATACTGAAGAGAAAAGGCTTAGTGAAGGAGCGGAAGAAGGTGGAACCAAGAGGTTATCGAAGCTATCGGTATGGTTTCTGGAATTGGGGATTCAGCCGGTATTTTCAAACCCGGCAAAGGAAGCTCAATGCCTTTGTAAAAGAGTACTATGCAAATATGCAGGAACTGAAGGTTCATGGTATAATGACTTATCATGATGAATTACATGTGTAAAGGATGTCCTATAGAATACACTATTTGAAATATTTTTATCTTGATAAATCGAGGTGTTAAAAAATGAACCGAGATGAAATGATAGATTTATTGCGAAAATCGAACGAATTTCTGAGTTCTGAATATTCTGTCGATAAGATAGCACTTTTCGGAAGTGTTGCCAGAGATGCAATGACATCGGATAGCGATGTTGACTTACTCGTTGAGTTCAGCTCTCCGATAGGATTTCGCCTGAACCAGCTTGTAGAATATCTGGAAGGACTTCTTGGACGAAAGGTTGACCTGATAACCAAAGATGGGATTAAGAATATCAGGGTAAAGGAAGTGGCAAAAAGTATAGAGAAGACTTTGCTGTATGTCTAAAAGAAAAGATTCTGCCATTCTCCAGGATATTCGTGAAGCTATCGACAGGATATTATCCTATTCCGATGGACTTTTGAGTATAAAGATTTCCTCAATGACGATAAAACTCAGGATGCAATCTTCAGAAATATCGAAATTCTTGGTGAAGCAGCCAAGCTGCTTTCAGAAAAGGCAAAGCAGAACTTTCCCGATATTCCGTGGAAAGATATCGCAGGAACCAGAGACAAATTGATTCATGACTATTTTGGCGTTAATATTGATATTGTATGGGGAATTATCACAAACGACATTCCTCAATTGAAAACAAGAATGAAAGATATAAACGGCTAACAAATCGCTGCTCGTGCCAAGGTAAATCTGAAACCTTGGTATTACGGTGTTTGTCCTGCCAAATTTGGTAGAATGAGAACAATTAATGTATAATAGTCTGGGTGACGTGTAAAAAAGGACATTATGGCAAGAATTGAACAATCTTCAGGTCGACACGGTAGCTTGAAAGACATTCAACTGCTCGTCGACAAAAATACAAGACTAATTAACCGGCACTTCAAAATAGCATTTGCAGACTTGACCAGTTGCACAATTAATTGGCAATCTCCCTTGCAGCAAGACTTGTACGCGTTAGTATCGCACGCCGGGATCTGTGTGGGGTCTGCCGGGTAACCGGCAACTCTACCACGATTGTGTAAGAAGAAAATGTAAGCATGAGTGGCGAATCAGAGAAAAATAAACATGGGTAAAAAGTAACGATGGCCCTGAAGAAATCACAACTATACACCTCACTCTGGCAAAGCTGCGATGAACTGCGCGGCGGAATGGATGCGTCGCAATACAAGGACTATGTCCTGTTCATGCTGTTCATTAAATATATATCCGACAAGTACGCAGACTCCGATGATTTCGCTCCTCCTGTAACCATCCCTGATGGCGCGAGCTTCAAGGATATGGTCAATCTCAAGGGTAAAAGCGATATCGGCGACAAGATCAACAAGCAGATCATTCAACCGCTCATTGACGCCAACTCACGGCTCGCACGCAGTGACTTTCCTGACTTCAACGACCCCAACAAGCTCGGTGAAGGCAAGGCGATGGTGGATCGTCTCACCAACCTGATCAGCATCTTCCAGAAGCCGGAGTTGGATTTTTCCAAAAACCGCGCCGATCATGACGACATCCTTGGCGATGCCTACGAATACCTGATGCGTCACTTCGCCACCGAAAGCGGCAAGAGCAAGGGTCAGTTCTACCCCCCGTCGGAGGTCAGACGGGTCATTGCCAAGGTTATTGGTATCACACCCGAAAACGCCGTTGCATCCACGACGGCCT
>JAJSAL010000075.1 GCA_024274705.1 Spirochaetota bacterium | reverse complement strand
CGTGAGAAGTAAAAGCACTATATCATGTTACAGTCAACAAATCAATAGCAAATCTGCAGATAACGTACAGCGGATTTACGTTATTTCGCGTATACCCGGGTTCGACAGGCATGGATCTACCGGGTGGCTTATGACCAACTGGCCTATACAGGGCGGGGAGGAGTTCACCCTGACATTTTCAATCCACGATGAAGGCGACGCGATCTATGATTCCCTGGTGCTCATCGATAATTTTCGTTGGAATGATTTCGAAGGAGCTTCTGTAACGGATCCTCTTAATTAACGGACAGATTTTACTGACCGGCGGGTTCTGTCAGAGGGTGAATTCCTGGCCTTCCCGGGCAATGTCGATGGCAATATCCGATTTTCCCTCTACCGCGGCCTGGTATTTCCGGCCTAGGCTATTCAGTTCTTCATCGGTCCTCAGTGGATCGTGATGGAAGAACAGCAGTTTCTTAACATTTGCCTTGTGAGCGCTGTTGATGGCGTATTCGAAGCTGGAGTGTCCCCATCCCAGTTTATCCTTCAGGTACTCCTTGTGGGTATACTGGCTGTCGTGGAGGAGGAGGTCGGCCCCATTGAAGAAGCGGCTCACTTTATCATTTTCTTCCTTGGCAGCTTTTTCTCCTTCTTCCGCGGCTATTTCATCATACCCGGGATCATCGGGATCCGTGGGGAACACGTTGCGGAATGGTTCGGTATCATACGCTGTACAGAAAGATTTTCCCTTGTATTCGATCCTGTAACCGAGGCAGAGGATGGGATGGTTCAGGTATTTTGTGGTAACCCATATACCGTCGCCCATATCCATGGAGCACTCTTTAAGGGGTTGATAAGTAATTTCTGCGGAGAGTTCGCTGTGGCGGATAGGAAAATACCTGTATGACAGCTGACTTCCAATGATCGTGTCCAATCCTTCGTCTTCGTAGGTTACAGGTCCGTAAACAGTAAGCTTTGTTCCCGGAATGTAGATAGGTACGAAAAACGGAAATCCCATGATGTGGTCCCAGTGAGTGTGGGTAATGAAAATGTCGGTATGTATCGGCCCCTTCGGAAGATCATGAGTCATGATCTTGTTGCCCAGGAGGCGTATACCGGATCCGGCGTCTATGATGATGTACCTTTCCAGGTCTTCGAACCGTATTTCGATACATGCTGTATTTCCGCCGAATTCCACGGTATCGGAACCCGGACAGGGAATTGAACCCCTTACTCCCCACAATCGTACTTTCATCGGTCAGATCCCCTTCAAACGGCCAGCTTAAGGAAAATACGTGCTTTTTCGATTTCCTCGGTTACTTTCTCTTCGATCTCCTCCAGATAATCGATGGATGTCCCTAAGCGTTCGATTACCGACGGAGGCACCCGTTCCGGATACCGGTCCCCTGAAAACCCGATCTCAAAAGCGTTGGCGAAATAATTTGCCATAACCACGGTGGTCAGAATATCCTGGTGTTTTCCTTCATACCCTTCGAGTTTATGATGATACGATATTGCATCCAGAATTTCACCACCCAATTTCCAGCTCTTACCTATCATGGTACCCACATCTCCATGGTCTATGCCCATAGACTGTTTCTCCGACTGGTAAAGGGGGATATGGTCCCTGTCGGATATACTCATGGCTGCGACATAGTCTTCAGCCAGGACATAATTTAAGGGAATTTTCCCGATATCATGGAGAATTCCGGCAATAAAGTATTCTTCCAGGATTTTCTTATCTATACTCCGTTTCTGGGCTATCAGTTTTGATGTAGCCCCTACACACAGGGAATGCCGCCAGAAACCATCCATGTTGAGTGCCTGGAAAGCACTGCTCTTACCGATACTGCCGAGAACAGCGGTGCTGAGGGCAAGGTTTTTCACGGTATTGATACCAAGCATGATGATCGCCCGGACCAGGGAGGTGATTTCCTGGGAGAGACCGTAATACGCGGAATTGATGAGTTTCATCACCTTGCCCATGAGCACCGGGTCGAGACTGATTACTTTATTCAGGTCTGCAGGAGAAGTTGCAGGGTTGTTGCAGATTTCCATGATTTTCGTGACCGATGTCGGTAGGCTCGGCATCTTGCTGATGTACTGCTCAATTCTTGCCTGGGGATCCTGGATCGCCATTTTGTAAACTCCTTAGCTGGGATAGTACAGAATTCATCCGGTATTTCAAGGATACGGCAATTTCCTTGTCTGGATGATGTTCGGTCAGATTGCCGAAAAACTGTAAGGCCCCTTGCAGGTTGTCCCGGGTTACCTGTACCTGTTCGGAAGAAGAACCGTTGTTTCGGTCCTTCTTTAAAGCCTTGAGTAGTCCTGTTTTCCCTTTGAGTCTCACCCTGAGAGAGTCAATTCTCAGCCTCATTTCGCTTCCGAGAAAGTTTCGCCGATTCGGTTCAGGCAGGTACCGGGTAAGATCTTCCACGTACCCGAGCATACCTTCTATAGTGTTAGGGAAGAGGTCCGGTTTCGGTTCAGGCTTCTCTTCCTGCAGAGCTTCCACTTCGTCCGCAGGGAATTCCGGGTCCTCTGCTGCCGGTTCCTCCGTCTCTTCTTCCGGCGGCCTTTCAAATGCTTCCGTCTCCACCTCAGCTTCCTCGAGTTCGTCGGCCCCTTCTTCCATCGGTTCTTCGGCTTCAGTAAGCTCTTCCACCTCTTCTTCAGGTTCCTCCCGGGCGGGTTCCTCCGGGGGAGGCTCCTGGTTCACCGGGGGCTGTTCCCCGGGTGGCTGCGGCGGCAAGGTGATATATACGGGCTGCATCACCACCTGCGTCGGAGGTGGTGCGGGCTGAGCGGGCTGCTGCCCAGGAACCTGTTGGCGAACCGGTGTATCTATCGGGAATTCTGAGCCCGAAGGAGGACTTGCTTCAGCAGCCCCGGAACCGGGCTGCTGAGGACCGGGCTGCTGAGGACCTGATGGGGCGGCCGGCTGGGCATACGGAACCTGGCCCTGGTCCGGGGGCCGTTCTTTTTCCCGGTACACCTCTTCCTCCCGGATATGTAT
The DNA here is from genome assembly GCA_024274705.1 of Spirochaetota bacterium. Classification (GTDB taxonomy): domain Bacteria; phylum Spirochaetota; class Spirochaetia; order SPDA01; family JAJSAL01; genus JAJSAL01. The sequence continues at coordinate 28,906 of JAJSAL010000075.1, read as the reverse complement.
TTCTTCCTCCAGTTCGGGCAGTACCGACACATCCTCATCCTCTTCAGAAAGGTTGAGGATTTCCTCTTCTTCATTGATGGCTATAACCGGATCTATACCCCCGATGTCGATAATCGGTACCTCTTCCGATGCCAGCCCGGGGATATCCTCCAAAAGGAGACTTTCAGCTTCCTGTTCGCTGCTCTCGTCGGTCTCCTGCCTGGAAGTCAGGGATGCCAGGGTTTCCAGGTTTTTCTGGATGGAATCCTGGTTCTGATTTGTATACGACTCTGCAAGCTGTTCATAGATCGAGAGCTGTTCATTCAGCTTATCCAGGTCGTCTGGGGAATCTATTGTGCCCTGAAGGTTGAGCAGTTCATTGGAGAGTTTAAGAGCACTGTCCTGTTCTCCCAGCTGATGGTATACCTGGCTTAACACTGATAAAAGGTGGTGTTCTTCTCCGTGGGAGGGAAGGAGCTCTTCCAGTACATTTTTTGCCTCTTCATACTGTCCATTCTTGAAAAGCATTTCACCGTACAGGATCAAAAGACCGGTAGTGTCCGGATGTTTCTGAATCGCACTTGATAATTCTTCCACCGCTTTATCAACCTGATTCCGGCCTTCAAAAAATAAAGCGCGCTGAATTCTGGTGTCTGCATTGTCGGGATCGAGTGCGGCTGCTTTATCGAGAGAATCCAGGGCCTTCGGAAAATCCCTCGTTTTCTGATACAAAATCGCCTTGGAAGTCCAGGCAGAGACATTGTCAGGATCCGCTTCGAGAATGAAGGAAATATTCCGTAGGGCTTCCGAAAAATGACCGGCAGAGATGTACACGTTCGCCAGGAGCTGGCGGGCTTCCATGTCGTCGGGATCCTCTTTTACCACCTTAAGAAGCTCTTCCAGAGCGTGATCATCAAAACCTTTTTCATGATGGAGCTGGCCCAGGTTCAGGCGTGCTTTCGAATACGAAGGATTAGTACTGACAGCCTTATTGAAGTATTCCTCCGCCTCTTCTGTTTTTCCCTGTTTCAGATAGACAACGCCAATGTTGTTTTGTACCCGAAAATTTCCAGGGTCCCCGTTCAGTACAGAGTGAAAGAGCGAGAGGGCTTTGTCGTTCCGGTTCAGTTTCTGGTAGACGACTCCCAGATTGTTCAAGCCGTCACTCCAGTCAGGCCGCACGTTGAGAGCCCGTTCCAGATCGTTCCTTGCATGTTCGAGTCTGCCTGTTTTCTCCAGTACGACACCCCGGTTGTACAGGAGTACCGGATTGTTACCATCTAATTTCAAACCCGCAGAGTATGCCTCTTCCGCTTTTTCCCTTTCATTTCGGGATTCATAAATAGTGCCCAGGTTGTTGTAAGCTTTCGCGAACCCCGGGTCCAGCTCCAGGGCCCTGTTAAATGAAGCTTCCGCCCTGTCTATCTCTCCTTTTTCTTTGTATATGTTGCCCAGATTGTAGTGTATTTCCGCCTTGTCAGGAGAGAGCGCGACAGCCTGTTTGCAGCAGTCTTCTGCATCCAGATAATTACCGGTTTGCCTGTACACTACTCCCAAGTTATTCAGAGCTTCCGGATGTTCCGGGTTCAGTCGTAAAGCTTCTCTGTATGCTTCAATTGCCCGGTCAAAATCCTGACTTTTTGTATACACGTTGCCGAGAAGGATATAAAACGGTGCATGGTCCGGTACAGCTTCGATCAGCTTTGTAGTAAATCTTTCAGCAAGGGGAAAATCACCTAAGGCGAGTGCCTGTTGCGCCCGGGAAAGTAGTTCGTCTGATTTCATTGCGGCCGCCTGAGCAGGGAGGACGGACGTGCACTGATCTCATGGGAAAACTCGCTCAAGTGGGGAGGCTGTGCAGAATCATAGGCTGCGACGGAAAAGTAATAGAGCCTGCCGTTTTCCAGACCCTGAACGGTAGCAGATGTAGTGAGCCCTACATCGATAGGGGACGGCCCCTGGACTGCATCCTTTCCGAAATAATTGCCCGGTTTTTCCCCGTAATAAAGGAGGTATCCTTCTACGTCGGGACTTTCTACTTCATTCCAGGATAAAGTGACTTCACCATCCCCGGGAGATCCGATGAAGAGTGCCGGCGGAGACGGGGGATAGTCCGGTTCATAGATGATCTCTATCTCCGAGACCGAAGGTGATGTAAATCCGTATCCGCCGGGAAAAAACTCGACCATCAGCTGAACATATCTCCCCCGGTTTCCGGTTTCGAACCGGTCTCCCGGGCCGAACTGCTGCCAGGGGAGCGTGCCGCCGCCGTTTCCCTGAAAGGAGGTGATATCGTTACCGATCCTGTAGTATAAGGCAAGGGCGGTGCTGCCCGGCGTGTCGGTGAACGCATCGACCTTGAGGAGTTTCGAGTTAGTAAATCCCAGGTCAAAGATCCGGGTCCAGGCGGTACCGGTTTTCTGAGCATACCGCCGGATGAACGGTTCTTCCACGAACATCCGGGATATCCGAAACTCGTCGATGAATCCGGTATAACCGTTTCCCAGGATAAGATTTGAAGTGGAAAGCCGCCCGATCCTGGGTACGGAAATGATTGAATTTTCTCTTCCTCGGCTGTTGGTATAGGTGATGCCGTCGGTTTCACCGTCTAAAGCGTATTCCAGTAGTCCCGTGGTGCTGTCGAACCGAAGAATGTGATGATGCCATGTTCGCGGGATGAGGGGTGTTGTACCGCTCAAGGTGATGGTCAGAGGTTCCCCCTGGGGAGACTGAAAAAAATTCAGGAAGCTGAAATGGAGTTTTCTCCCTCTAATCGAGAACCGGACTTCTTGAGGCATCACTCCCTCGTTGGTCCGGTCTGTTCCCTGCCATAGGAATATCGTCTCACCGTCACCGAGGCGAGCCGGATAGAGCCAGAATTCGATAGAGAAATCCTGCCATTCGGTGCCGCGGTAAAAAAGGGATCCCATCTCCGGTGTGAGAACAATTCCTTCACGCTCGCCTTGAAAAACACCGGTACCGCTGCCGAATTGGGCATGTTTTTCAGATACGGTGATCAGGTTCTTCAGGATTGTATAACTGCCGCTATCTATAGGGACGGGAGATGTGTTGAAATGAAGAAGAATATCCGTTGCATGTTCACCTGAATACTCTCCATCCTTCAAGACGAGATCCAGGGTTCCTTGATTTCCCGGCACTTTTTTTACGCCTGAAAGAAAGGTATCCTGCCAGTTATCCTCTCTCCCCAGTACTATGTGTTCCTCCAGGGAATAAGCAGGGGCCACCAGGATGCATGACAATAGAAGGAGCAATATCGCTGCTTTCATCACAATCTTCGATCTTTCCCGTTTATTATCGGCTTGTCAGTGTAATAATCGTTCTATACATTATATATACACTATTACCGGGGAATATGAAACATAAAACAAACAGCTTGACCATTCAGGACGAAACCTTGAGAGACCTCCCTTCAAAACCCGGAGTATATATCATGAAAAACAGGTCGGCTCAGGTGATTTATGTGGGCAAGGCCGGGGATCTGAAAAAAAGGGTCAGATCATACTTCACGGGCAGCCTCGACGTGAAAACACGGTTTCTCGTCCGGAAGATCAGCGATATCGAGTATATCATCACAAAAACAGAGTATGAAGCCCTTATCCTGGAAAATAATCTTATAAAGAAGTGGAAGCCCTATTATAATATCAATCTCAAGGATGGAAAAACCTACCCGGTAATCAGGATTACCAGCGAGGAATTCCCGAGAATTTTCCGGACCAGGAGGGTTGTGCAGGATGGTTCCCGCTATTATGGGCCCTATCCCAAGATCCACGGTATCGACCGCTACCTGGAGCTTATCGACAAATTGTTCCCCTTACGAAAATGTAAAGGACCCCTTAAAAAACGGAAGCATCCCTGCCTCTATTACCATATCGGGCGGTGCGGAGCTCCCTGCTGCGGAACAATCGACCGGGAAGAATACCGGAAACGGGTAGAGAGTATTGAGAAACTCCTCTCCCGGGATACCGGTTCCGTGATAGAGGACCTGGAAAGAAAGATGAAAACCGCTGCAGAAGAGCAGCGTTATGAAAAGGCTGCATTCTACCGGGATTCCATCGAGTCGATCCATATAGTCGAAGCAGAACAGAATGTACAGGATTTCGATACCGATGCCCGGGATTATGTGGTATGCGTATGCAATGAAGGTCATTTTGTGTTCGCCGTGTTCCAGATGAGGTCAGGGAAACTGTTCGGCACCGAAGTATTCCGTTCCCGGACATTGACCCGGGAAGAGGACGCAGTACTGGAATTTATCATGCTGTATTACAGGAAGGGACATGCCCCTCCGGATACCGTATTCCTTGAAAACAGCCATGATCTGACTGTTGCTGCAGAGTATCTCACTGGAGAGCTGGGCTTTTCCGTTTCTGTCCGGTCAGCTGAAGACAGAAGGGACAGGGCGGTTCTCCGTCTTGCCCGGGAGAACGCTCTTCAGGAAATGGAGAAATGGAACAGGCGCCTCGAACAGGACGAACTGTTAAAGGAAATGAAGGAGCTTCTCTCACTTTCCCGGATGCCCAGAAGGATAGAAGGTTTCGACATCGCTCAAATCGAGGGTAAACATCAGGTCGCCTCCATGGTGTCCTTTTACAACGGGCATCCGGACAAGAAGCAGTACCGGCGGTTTCATATAACATCTCACGGAAATACCGTGGATGACTATGAGTCCATACGGGAAGCTGTTGCCCGGAGATACACAAGGGTACTGAACGAAGGTATGGAAGAGCCGGACCTGATCCTGGTGGACGGCGGAAAAGGCCAGGTCTCCGCTGCCCGGGGTATTCTGAAAGCCCTTAATCTCGATCACATCCCGCTATTAGGCCTGGCTAAAAAAGAAGAGGAACTATTCAGGCCGGATGAGAAAGAACCCTTAAGGCTTCCGGAATCATCGGATGTGCTGCGCCTGCTTCAGCATGTACGGGATGAAGCCCACAGGTTTGCCACAACATTCAATAAACACCTTCGAAAGAAGGATATATTCCTTACAACCCTTCAGAGCCTCCCGGGGATCGGGGCCAAACGAAGTAAACTGCTCCTTCAGACGTATGGATCACTCGATGAGATTGCACGTCAGGATTCCATGGCAGTTGCGGAACTGCTGAAAATAGGAAAAGACCGCGCACAGGAGATTACCGATACAATCGGTAAGATCAGGAAGGAGAAGCCAGGCACCATTACGCCCTAGCGTGCTTACCGGGTTATACAGTAATAGAGGAAAAGAGAGAGGAGCAGCTGGTGAGTATCCGTTTTTGACTGCCGGAGAAGGGCATCGTATTCGGCCAGGAGAACGATAATCCGTTCACACTTTTTTAATGAGTAGTTCCGGGAACCCTGAGAGTAGGTCCTTTGGTTTCGTTTCCACCGGATCTTCAGTTTTGTAAAGGCATCCTGATTACTGTACTGCTGATGGAGGAGCTGGTTCAGAGAGAGGAGGTTTTTAAACTGCCAGAGAAGCCCCGACAGAATCTGGACAGGCTGGTACTCCCGGGATAGAAGGAGTTTCTGCACGATCTGCAGGGCCGGATCGAGATTCTTCTCCATAAGGGAATCGAAGAGGGTGAACACATTTTCTTCTTTACTGTGATAAATATACTGCTCAATCTGTTCCGACGTGATTTCTGTTCCCGGGGGAAAGAAAAAAACGAACTTGTCGCACTCGTTTTTCAGGTCCCTGGTGTTGTTTTCGATCATCTCAAGGAGAAGATCCACGGCGTCCCGGGTAATAGACAGGTCAGCTTCTTTCAGATATCTGATGATCCATCCCTTCTTCTGGTTTTCGAAGAGTTCCCAGAACACCCTTTTTGAATCTCCTTTGAAAGCGGATTCGATACGCCTGTCAGCCTTTGAAGCCTCACCCTTCAGTATGAAGGTAGTATCATCTCTGGGGTTTTTCAGGTAGTCCAGAATCAGGTTAATGTCATCCTGTTTTTTTATCTCTTCACAACCTGATAGAATGATGATTTTGTGGCTCGAAAACAGTGAACCGTTCTGCAGTATGGAAATGATATACCTTATATCCGTTTCAAAGGTGTAAAATTTATGTTCTTCCGGTTCTTCTCTCAGACGGGATGTGATTGCCTGTTTGATTTTCCCGATAAACCGGGATTTTTCTCCTTCCTCGGGTCCGAGGAGGAGATACGCCGGTTCGATCTTAGTCATAACTGCGGTAGATACACACCAGCTTGCCAAGAATCTGCAGATTCTGGGTGTAGATAGGGGGATAAATCGGGTTTTCAGCTTTAAGGCGGATCCGGTTCTTTTCCCGAAAGAACCGTTTGAGGGTGACCGCGTCATTCACCGTTGCAACGATGATGTTTCCGTTGTCCGCCATATTCTGCTGGATAAAAATGGCAAGGTCACCGTCCAGGATACCCGCGTTTTCCATGCTGTCACCCTTGACAAACAGGGCGAAATGTTTCCCTTTGCCGAATGAGGTGGACGGCAGCTTTATGAATCCGTCGAAATTTTCTTCTGCAAATAGAGGGACTCCGGCTGCTACGTTACCCAGAATCGGAATGGACACCGGCTCCTCCTCCTGAAGTGATTCAGGTTTGATAATCTCTATGGCCCGGGACCTGTTGAGATCGCAGTGAATCTTGTTCTTTTTTTCCAGAGCTTTGACGTGATCGTAGGCGCCCTTGACGGATATCCCGAACTGCGCTGCAATTTCCCGGATGGTAGGGGGGTATTTGTGCTCTATCGTGAAATGATTTATAAACGCGAGGACTTGCTGCTGGCGTTTTGTCACGACCTTCACTTCTTCGTCTCTATACCCAACTTTTTAATTTTACCATGCAGATTGCTGGGGTATAAGCCCAGGATTTCAGCAGTTTTTGAAATGTTATACCCGTTCTCCTTCAGCTTCTGCTCGATAAGTTTCTTTTCGAACTGATCTTTTGCATCATTCAGCTTCATACTTGTGTATTCTTCGAGTTCACCCGTATGCTCCAGCTGTTTTTTTTCTCCCAGGTAGAATTCCACCGTTTCCGCTGAAATAAGGAGTTCATCCGTCATGATATTAATACGTTCTATGAAATTTTTCAACTCACGAATGTTGCCCGGCCAGGGATACTCTTTGAGTAGTTCCATCCCCTCAGGTGAGATTCTTTTCCGTCCTTCACTCTTTGAATCTGAAAACTTCTGCATAAAGTAGTCTACAAGTTCAATGATATCACTTTTCCGTTCTCTTACCGGGGGAACCACGATAGGAATGACATTGAGCCGGAAGTAGAGATCTTCTCTGAAATTGCCCTCCTGGATTTCCTTCTGGATGTCTTTATTGGTTGCAGCGATAACCCGGACATCGACGGAAATGGTCTTTTCCCCGCCGATCCGTTCGAATTTCATCTCCTGAATAGCCCGGAGCACCTTGGCCTGGGCATTTAAGGACATGTCTGCGATTTCATCGAGAAAGAGCGTTCCCTGGTCCGCGAGTTCGAACTTGCCCTTTCGCCGGGAGACGGCGCTGGTAAAGGCGCCTTTTTCGTGACCGAAAAGCTCGCTCTCTATCAGTGTGTCCGGGATTGCGGCACAGTTGACTTCTATGAAAGGTTCTTCCCTGCGGGAACTCCGGCGGTGAATTCCCCGGGCTACAAGTTCTTTTCCCGTTCCATTGTCCCCGAGAATGAGAATACGGGCATCAGATAGGGCGCTCTGTTCCATAAGTTCCCGTATTTTCTGCATCTGACTGCTGCTCCCGATCATATCGTCTTCCATAAAGAGGGAGTTTTTCAGCTTCTTGTTCTCTTTTTTCAGATTTTCAACGGTAAGGGCGTTTTTTACCAGGGTAAGCATTTTATCCAGGGAGAGGGGCTTTTCCAGGAAGTCGAAGGCTCCGAGTTTAACCGCCTTCACCGCAATATCGATATTTGCATGACCGGATATGATGATCACCTCGATTTCCGGATAGGTCTCTTTGATCTCTTTCAAGACATCGATTCCGCCCATCCGGGGAAGCCAGACATCCAGTAGTACCAGGTCGATCCGTTCCTGTTGCAGAAGCGCGAGACCTTCGTACCCGTCCCCTGCAGTGAACACCTGGTGGTTCTCATCCTCCAGTATGTCTTTCAGTACCGAGCAGATTCCAGGCTCATCGTCGATTACTAGAATACGTCCCATAATGCCTTTAACAAGCCTCTTTTATTTATCTGGCAGTTCCGGTTTGAATTTCAGCTCTGCGCACCGGGAAGGTCGATAAAAAAGGTGGTCCCTACACCTTTTTGTGTCTCGAACCATATCTGGCCTTTATGATCGTAAACGATCCGCTCTACGATCGCAAGACCAAGTCCGGTACCCTTCTCTTTTGTCGTAAAATAGGGGTGAAACACTTTTTCAAGAAACTCTTTTTCTATACCATCACCGGTGTCGTGAACCTGTATCCTACAGTAATCCAGATCCCCCTTCGTGACAAGGTCCGCCCTTACAAAGATATCGCCCTTTCCGGACATTGCTTCGATAGCATTGGTAAAGAGATTGGTAAACACCCGGTTAATCTGATCCCGGTCTACAATGATGACGGTATCTTCCTGGATGTCGTCGGTGTGGATTACTGCTTCCGGATAGGAAGCGGCGAAAACTGAAGCCGCCGTTTCGACGGTCTCCTTTACCTTCATCCGTTCAGGTGCAGGCGCCGGGAGACGGGCAAAATCGCGGAACTCGATCAACAGGCTGTTGAGTTTTTCCACTTCTTCCACAATGGAGGAAACTGCCGGCCGCAGTACGGCATCGAAATCTTCACCCCCTGCTTCATATTTTCGGAGAATCCGCTGAGCAGAGAGCTTGATCGGTGTAAGAGGGTTTTTGATTTCATGAGCCATGCGCTGGGCGATCTCCTGCCAGGCGATCACTTTTTCATTCTGGATCAGCTGCCGTCTCGATTTTTCCAGTTCCGCCACCATCCTGTTGAAAGAACCGATAAGGATGGATAGTTCATCTTTTGTGCGGGAAAGAATACGGATCGAAAAATCACCTTCAGATACCCGTTTTGTCGCTTCTTCAAGGTTAACGATAGGCCTGATAATTTCATCACTCAGATTGAAGCTGACGATGATCGCCAGGAGAAGGATGGGAAATGAAAAGAAAGCGTAGAATGCAATAAGGACAATCAGAAAGATGACCTGGTACCGGCCGATTTGGGTAAACATCTCCAGGGTATTGGTAATGCTTTCCGCTTCCCGGTCGAAATTTTCCGGCAGCACCGTACTCAGAACGGCGATATACACTTGGGTTCCCGAAGTATACTTTTTAACGGTCCGCAGGATCGACCGTTCCCGGGTGGTTTCTTTTGGGAGGAGCCCCTCTTCAAGGGTATTCTGCTTAAACGGGGAATCGATTCGGGCCAGTTCGTCTCCACGGAACATGACCTCTTTACCGTTTTCATCAAAAATCTGCAGGCTATGGATGCTGCTGTTAATACCTGAGAGCATTTCCCAGGTGTTTTCCGGCCGCCGTTCAGCTCCGCGGAGTATGGTGGTTACCAGGGGGCTCTCTCCTAACAACTCCAGATCGGTGAGTTTATCGTTGTAGTATTCCAGGGCAAGATGAAGTCCTCCCCTTAAGGAGTCCGCATACTCGGAACCGAACCAGGCCCTGGTAGTAGTACTGATGAAGCTGATGGAGAGGATACCCTGGGGGATGGATGACAGAAACGCTATGAACGAGAAAAAAAGGATCAGCTTTATTTTAAACCTCGTTCCGGGATTGCCGGCTTTCCTGTCCCGAAGGAGCTTGAGAATATTATAGACCAGCACTGCTATGAGAAAAGCCGGGAGTCCCACGGCGATTGGGATGATTATCAGCCTGGAGAGTGACCGTCCCGTTGCAATGTCGTAGAGGATCTGATTCGAGAAGACCAGGATAAGGACGATGAGAAAAATGTAAATGAGGATCACGCTGATCAGTCCGGCAAATGACGGATGTTGCGATTGAAGAGATTTCATCAGCCTGTTTCCCCTGAAAGGGACAGGGGAAACCGTTCCCAGTCAGTAGTTACAATATTTTCAGGTATTATATCAGATAATATGTTCAGCGGCGGCAGGAATTTCACCATTTCAAGGGTAATTCTTCCCTGAACGTAATATTCCTTTCCCGTTTGAACGCGGAAATTTATGGGTATATCGCTTAAGGCAAAATACGCGGAAATGAACGATTCTTTGGTGGTGTAGGTCTGTATTTCTGAACCAGGTGTCACCAGGATAAACCGCTTATTGAACACATCCCATTTCGCTTCCTGGAAGATCTGTATTTCATACACGAGCTTATCCCCTAACACCTTCAGAATACCTCCTCTCTGCTGGTACACATAGAGTTCAAACTGTATCCGGGAACGGAGACCTTCTTCCAGGCTCACGAAAAGACGTGCCGGGGGATATTCCGCCAGGTAGAGGGAGGCCGAAACACGCTGTCCGTCATGCTTCGCGGTGAGTATGCATTGCTGGGAGAAACCCGTCGCTGCAGACCCTATGAGAAGAACAAAGAAAAGTAGAAAAGTGCGTTCAATCCTCTTCAAATTTATTTTCGAACAGTGTGGCTATCGCTTTAACTGCCTCAGCTTCGTCCGGCCCATCGGCCAGAATTGAAAGGGTGGTGTTATACGCAGCTCCCAATGTGATAATTCCCATAATCGATTTGCTGTTGATCCTGTCGTCGTCCTTTTCCAGATAGATTTGTGAGTCGAACTGATTTGCCGTTTGTACGATCAATGCTGCAGGACGGGCGTGTATTCCCGCCCGGTTCTTGATTACTATTTTCCGTTCTGTCATTCTAAGATGTACTCCGTCAGAAGGTTACATTCTTCTGGAAATATACCCTGCGAGCGTTTTCACTTTCAAGCCACTTCAATACGTTTTCGTCGAATTCCTTAGCGGAATGGAAGCCCAGTTTTTTAAGACGTTCATTCATTGCGGCGGTTTCGATGATGATGGGGATATTCCTTCCGGGTTTAACCGGAATGAGAATGGCAGGAGCATGGACTTCCAGTATGTCCATAGTGTTTTCCCGGGAGCCCAGACGGTCATATTCCTTGTTGTTGTCCCATTCTTCCAACTGGACCACCAGCTGGATCTGTTTCTTGTCCCGGATAGCCCCCACACCGAACAGGTGGGTGATGTTGATGATGCCAAGCCCCCGGATTTCCATGTGGTGGCTTGTCACCGGATTGGCGCCGGAACCCATGAGGATGTTCCCGCCGACACATTTCACTTCTACCGCATCGTCAGCGATAAGACGATGGCCCCTTTCGATGAGTTCCAGGGCTATTTCGCTCTTACCAACGCCGCTCTCCCCGAGAATGAGCACCCCGATACCGCATACTTCCACCAGAACACCGTGTATGAGTTCCCTGGGAGCAAAAATATTGCTTAATGCCCAGACAAGACGGGTGGAAAATATGGAGGTAGGAAGATTGGTCTGGAGGATAGGACATCCCGCCTTGTCCGCGATACTCATAAACGACTCGTCAGGGGAAAGGGAATGGGTGAAAATACAGCAGGGGAACGGGTGGGTAAACATATGTTCCAGGCTCGATGTGTCGTGTTGGGAATGCAGTTTTTCCAGGTAGGCCGTCTCTCCCCGTCCGAATATCTGGATCCGTTTGAAGGCAAAGTTGTTAAAAAAACCGCCCAACTCGAGACCGGGTCTGTTCAGATCGGGAATGGTTATTTCCCGGGAAAGGCCGGCTCTGCCGCCGATGCATTTCAAGTTGAGTGAGTTATTATCCTGCAGATCCAAATCCAGCAGATCGAGAACGGTGAATTTTTTCATCCTGTGTATCCTAACTATTTTGTATGTTCCTGAATCTTTTCCTTCTCTTTGTGAATTTTTGCAGTCATCTTATCCATCAGTTTATCCAGGCCCTGAGGCAGGTCGAAGCTGGAGACCTTCAAATGGGCGGTATATCCCCACCGGAAATTGATGTTTGCTTCAATATTAAAGCGGTTTTTTTCGTGGCGGATGGAAAAAAGCAGATCTACGATGAGATCTTTTGCAAAGTCGAAACGCTGTACCTTTTTCTCGATATACTCTTTCGTTTCTTCATCGAGATCGTAGTGAATGCCTTTGATTTCAAATTTCATGAACCCTCCCTAGCGTAAATATGAAGAATCGATATCGAGCTCCCGCCGGTACTTCGAAACGGTCCGCCGGGCAAGACTGATTCCCCGTTCTTTTAATATACCTGATATTTTCTGGTCAGAGAGACTTCGGCCCTCTTCTTCCTGAATAATTTCCCGTATTATCTCTTTTACCCCTTGCTTCGAGAACCGCGAACCCGTAGATCCGGCACCACTGATGGAGTTCGTGAAGAAATATTTAAGTTCGTAGATCCCCCACTCGGTCTGGATATACTTCGCATTGGATATCCTGGAAACCGTTGTTTCGTGGACACCTACCTCACCGGCGATATCCTTAAGGGTGAGGGGGATGAGATGCTTGGGTCCTTTCATAAAGAAATCCCTCTGAAATTCGATAATCGCCCTGGCGATTTTAAGCAGTGTCTCGTTTCTCTGGTGTATACTGCGGATAAACCAGCGTGCATTTTTCAAATTGGTCCGGACGAAGCTTTTCAGGTCTGCTTCGCGCTTTTTCTCATGGAGCATGGAGGTATAGAAAGAGTTGACCCCCAATACAGGAATTTCTTCATCATTCAGGATGAGAACGAACTCTCCCTCCTTCATTCTTACCATGAGATCCGGTACTACGTAGGTTGTGTCCTCTATGGAAAATTTTCTTCCCGGAAAAGGATTCAGCGTCTTGATAAAGGTAAGGATTTTCTGGAGTTCACTATCATCGAGCTTCATTTTTTTTACGATTTCCGCTTTTTTATTTTTTTCCAGAAGTTTGAAGTGATTCTCCAGGAGTTCTATCGTCCGGTCCGGTGTATTAGGGGAAAGCCGGGCCTGAATGATGAGAGATTCGATGTAGTCACGTGTACAGGTTCCCATAGGTTCGAAACTTTGAATAAGGTTCAGCACTTCCGGAAGGACGTCAAGGTCTGCCGGATTGACCAGGGTCTCAGGGGGAGTCCTGTGGAAGCCCTCGGCATCCAGGTTCTGAATGAGAAGTTCTCCTATTGTGAACCACTGTTTTGGTACCGGCTGCAGTCTGAGCTGCCAGAGGAGATGGTCCTGCAGCGATTCCGGCCGTGCGATTGCCCCTTCCATGAATTTTCTCTTGGAATCACTGGCTTCATCATTGTAAGAACGGGGATATCCGGGATCGGATGAGTTTTCGAAGTACTCGAACTCTTCCGTCGGTTTCTCCTTAAGCTCTTCCAAGGAAATTTCAGATTTGTCCTCAATCATTTCCAGGGCGGGATTTTTTTCAAGTTCTTCCTGTATCTTGAATTTAAGCTCCTGGATGGGCATTGCCATCAGCTGTATCGACTGGAAGAGCTGAGGATTCATCTTTAGTCTTTGTTCCTGTATTATGACAGGCTTCTGGTACAGCAATGGTTAACTCCCACGCAGTGTCTTCATTAATAATGATTGAGGTGTACCAAATTGTCAATGTATATCACATGCGGAATTCTTCACCCAGATAGATCCTCCGTGCGATTTTACTTGCCAGGAGATCCTCTTGGGTACCCTTCGTTATAATCTCCCCCAAGTTGATGATGTATGAGCGTTTGGTAATCTCCAGTGTGTCCCGTACATTGTGGTCGGTAATCAGTATACCGATTCCTTTCTCGGAAAGAGCACTTACGATCCTCTTGATTTCATACACGGCAATCGGGTCGATGCCGGCAAAAGGCTCGTCCAGTAAAAGGAATTTGGGTTCGATTGCCAGGGACCGGGCAATTTCCGTTCTCCGCCGTTCTCCGCCGGAAAGGGTAAACGCCTTCTGTTTCCTGACATCCTGAATCCCCAGTTCGGTAAGAAGGCTCTCCATGCGGTCGTGCCTTTCCTGTTTGCTTATATCTCTCCGTGTTTCCAGGATGGCCATGATATTCTGTTCCACTGTCAGCTTTCTGAATACCGAAGCTTCCTGAGGCAGATAGGAAATTCCTTCCTGCGCCCGTTTGAACATGGGCTGTTTTGTGATTTTTTTCCCGTCAAGATAGATATGGCCCGCGCTGGGGGTAATGAAACCGACAATCATGTAGAACACCGTAGTCTTTCCTGCTCCGTTCGGACCCAGGAGCCCGACGATTTCTCCTTTCTCCATGGAAAAACTGATGTCCAGAACTGCGGTTTTCCGGCCGAAAACTTTTCTAAGCCCTTCCACAGCGAGGATGTTTTTTCTGTCTTTCTCAAGTGATGTATTTTTCATGGTGCTTCTGAATTTCCCGGAGCTTCCTGGTTTTCCACCGGGGGTGCATCCTTTTCTTCTTCGGTGGTTACGGTTCCCCGAACTTCCCCTTCCAGCCTGATTTCGTCGGTGTCCAGATTGATGATGATCCTGGTAGCCCGGTATTCATCTCCTTTCCAGTATACAAAAGGGAGCCCCGACAGTTCCAGGATTTCTTCCTCCCGTTTGAACCGGGCGAATTCGGACCTGCAGACCATATCCTCTTTAAGTATGCGAACACCGATCTGGATAATGGTGATGTCCTGTTCGCCGTAATGCTCTAATAACCCTCCTTTGACCACGAGTTCGTTCTTCTGGTCTTCCATCTCCACGTATCCCTCGATACGGCTTACATCGTTCTCCCTGTCATAAAAGAGGTTTTCACTATGAAGGATAATCCCTTTTTCTTCATCCTTAACTGTTACATTTCCCCTACAGAGTGCAAACTGTGAATCCGATCCATAGATCTCTATCTCATCAGCTGTAATAACGGTGTTCCTGGAAATGATCTTTGCATTCCCCGAAAGAAGTGTACGTTCCTTTCCTTTTGCCAGTACAGTATTCATACGGTCCGCAGAAAAGGTGAACGTGTCTGTCCAGCCTGATACAGTCAGAACCGACAGGAACAGTGCGGCTGCCAGGTGGTTCCTCCGTAAGCAAACCGCCTTTGAATATAGTTTACTGCTCAGAACCGGACCCTGCTGAATCTTCTTCCTCATCTACCCAGGTACCTTCGGTTTTACCGGTGAATATGATATGTTCCGTGGTGAAATCAGCCTCGAACCCTGTGCCGGTGATGGTCGATCCCGAGTCTTTTTCCAGTTCTACGGTATACTCGGTTTTACTTTTAAGTATTTTCGTCTCGTTCTCCCAGAACAGGTATTCTCCCGATACGCTTCCCCCTTCCCGCTTCGAATAAAAAGTCAGATCACCTTCCATTTCGGCATTTTCGGTGTTGGTGAAGTAGGTTACCCTGTCCGCCTGACCCTCGGTGATGATTTCCCCCTCTTCATCGAATTCCTGAAACAGAACGGATGTAAGGTTGCTGATATACTGTTTTTCGAAACTTTCGGCTTTTTCAGCCTGAAGGCGGTACAGGGGTTTACCATCTTTTACTTCCACCCGGGTAAAATCATAGAGAATCGTGTCCGGGATGTCTTCCGCGAGGACTTCTGCTATCATTGCCTCATTGTAGTCGATGCTGCATCCCCCAAGGAGGATGGAAAGGAGGATTGCCCCAAGACTACATTGAATGTTCAAGGCATGCCTCGATAAAATTGGCAAACAGCGGATGGGGCTTTATTGGTTTTGACGTGAACTCCGGATGAAACTGCACTCCCACTCCCCAGGGATGGTCCGGCCACTCTATGGATTCAACCAGCATATAATCCGGGGTAACGCCGCTTATGATAAGACCGTTCTCTTCCAGGTCCTTCCTGAAGCGGTTGTGCACTTCGTACCTGTGCCTGTGCCGTTCGAAGATGGAATTCTTGTTATAGCACTCATAGATTCTGGTTCCGGACTTGAGGCTGGATTCACTCCTTCCCAGCCTCATGGTCCCGCCGTATGCTTTAACGTCCATCTGCTCGGAAAGAAGGCTCACTACAGGACATTCCCCTTCCGGGGCAAACTCTGTGCTGTTTGCATCTTTTAAACCAAGGACGGCACGGGCGTATTCTATCACCATAATCTGAAGCCCCAGACAGATGCCGAAATACGGAAGTCCCTTTACCCGGGCATATCCTGCAGCCAGGATCATCCCTTCGATTCCCCGCTGACCGAATCCGCCGGGAATCAGGAACCCGTCGATGTGCCGGAAGGTCTCATCCATGTCCCCGGACTTTTCGATTTTTTCTGAATCGATGTATTCGATGTTGACTCCTGCCTTGTTGGCAATACCGCCGTGCATAAGCGCTTCGTGAATCGATTTGTATGTATCATTGAGATTGACATATTTCCCCACGATTCCTACGGTAACCGATTCCTTTGCGCTGTGGTGGATGTTCACTACTTCCTGCCACAAATCGAGATGGGCATCGCTTGTCTGAATTTCCAGCCGGTCCACCACAATCTGATCGAGTTTCTGCTTATGATACACAAGGGGGATTTCGTAGATCGTGGATTCCACATCATAAGCTGTAATAACGGCTTCCTCGTCTACGTCCGTAAACAGAGAAATCTTGTTCCGTGTTGCCTTATCAAGCAGATGGGGCGCTCTGCAGAGGAGGATATCCGGCTGAATTCCTATCTCCCGGAGAGCCTTTACCGAGTGCTGTGTCGGTTTTGTTTTCAACTCTCCTCCGACTACCTCCGGTATTAGGGTAAGATGGACGAAGAGTACGTTTTTCCTTCCAAAATCGTGGACAAACTGCCGGGCGGCTTCCAGGAAGGGAAAGGACTCTATGTCCCCTACGGTCCCTCCAATTTCGGTGATAATAGCGTTGATGTCCTTTTCTTCACCGATACTCACAATCCGATTCTTGATCTCGTCTGTAATGTGGGGAATGACCTGAACAGTACGTCCGAGATACCTTCCTTCCCGTTCTTTTTTAATCACTTCCTGATAGATCTGGCCTGTGGTAATCGAATTCGCCTGGCTCAAAGGTGAGTTGGTAAACCGTTCGTAATTGCCGAGATCGAGATCGGTTTCCGCACCGTCATCGGTTACAAACACTTCTCCGTGCTGGTAAGGGCTCATGGTCCCGGCATCGACATTGATGTAGGGATCTATCTTGATCATCCGTATCTTTAAGCCCCGGCTTTCGAGAAGCGCCCCTAAAGAGGCCGCTGCAATACCTTTACCCAGACTTGAACATACACCACCGGTAATAAAAATATATTTCCTCATGTGTGGGAATTATAGAAGAGTGTCGGGTTAGTTTCAATTACATAACCGGGGTATCCCGCTGTCCGGCATCCAGATAGAGCATTTCCGGTGAGTAAGGGTCGAGCTGTCCATGAAATGCGAGGTCGCCGGTGTGTCCCTTAAGGAGTTCGATATCCACGAGGATAGATGCCTCCAGCCTCAATGCCAGGGCAATGCCGTCGCTTGGGCGGACTTCCATGGTATATTTTTTTAATCCCCTGGTGTAGTGAATTCGAGCCAGGTATTTGTCGTCCACAAAGCCGTAGATTTCAAGATGTTTCATGGTAAAACCGTGATTGGTAAACAGATTGGAAATGATGTCATGGGTAAGAGGTCTGGGGGGTTCCACACCTTCCATCTCTATGATGATAGCGCTCGCTTCGAAAGGACCGACAGATACGGTAATGACCTTTCTCCGTTCATGATCCTGAAGGAGCACCATGGGCATTTGGGATTCCGGATCCAGGGCAATTCCCCGGATTTTTAATTCGACGAAAGTTGGTCTGTTCATATACTAACGATTATATCACATTTCTCTCATATCACGTGAATATTTCCTGAATTTCTTGACTTTTATCATTGCTTCAGGATATTTTTATGCCATATCTGTAAGATTTGAGGAATCCATGTCAACCAAGAGAGTCCCTTTTCCCGGAGAGACCATCCGGGCTCTTATTCAGGAGCACCCCACACCGTTTTACGTGTACGATGAACGCGCTATCCGGGAAAATGCAAAATCATTCTGCAAAGCATTCTCCTGGGTTCCCGGTGGATTTAAGAACTATTTTGCAGTAAAAGCACTACCGAATCCGCGAATACTCAAGCTGTTGAAGGAAGAAGGCATGGGTGCCGACTGTTCATCTCTGCCGGAACTTCTACTGGCTCAGCAGGCCGGCCTGAAAGGGGAGGAGATTATCCTTACTTCGAATGACACTCCTGCGGAAGAGTACATCAAAGCCCGGGAAATGGGAGCAGTAATCAACCTGGATGATATCTCCCACATCCCGTTTCTCGAGCGTCATGCGGGTATACCGGATCTTATCTGTTTCAGGTACAACCCGGGACCGTTGAAAGGGGGAAACGCCATCATCGGGGAACCGGAAGAGGCTAAGTATGGATTTACCAGGGAACATCTGATCCAGGGGTACCGGGAAATGAAGGAAAAGGGTGTTAAAAGGTTCGGGCTTCATACCATGGTGGCATCCAACGAATTGGATCCCCTCTATTTTGTGGACACGGCACAGATCCTCTTCGACCTTATCGTTGAGATTAATCGGGTTCTGGGTACCCGGTTTGAATTCGTGAACCTTGGAGGCGGTTTCGGAATTCCCTACCGGCAGGATCAGGAAGACCTGGATGTCCGGTTTATCTCCGAAGGAATCCACAAGGCATACAGGGAAACCATTGAACGGAACGGGCTCCACCCCATAAGGATCGTTACCGAATCGGGAAGGATGATAACCGGACCATACGGCTACCTGGTTACCCGGGTGCGTCACGTCAAGCGGACCTACAAAACGTTTGTCGGGATGGATGCTTCCATGGCCGATCTGATGAGACCTGCCATATACGGCGCGTATCACCACATCACTGTGCTGGGAAAAGAGGAGGAGCCTCTTGCCTGTACCTGTGATGTGACGGGATCGCTCTGTGAGAACAATGACAAGTTCGCCATCGACAGGAAGCTGCCGGAAGTGGAAACCGGAGATATCCTGGTCATCCATGATACCGGAGCCCACGGGCATGCCATGGGATTCAACTACAACGGCAAACTCAGGTCAGCGGAATTCCTGATGAGACAGAACGGCTCTTTCGAAATGATCAGAAGGGCGGAAACGGTGGATGATCTGTTCGCCACGCTCTCTGTGTAACTGAATAGTGATAGAGCCACGTGTTCTTGTAACAATCGGCATATGAGTTCAGGCAGGGGAAATACCCTGTTTTGAACGGCTGCGGCTTATGGTATTAATTAAATCTATTCTTTTCCGCACGTTGAAAGCTTTATAAATAGCGGAAACGTGTTTTTTTATCGTTATTTCCGCCAGGTTCATCCGCTCTGCTATTTCACGATTTGTATTCCCGCACACTATAAGGCCGATGATTGTATTGTCCCTTTCAGATAAACCATAATCGGTGGAATCATAAACGTAATCGACTTCTTCTTTTATCAGCTCAGTGAAATTTTCAAGCTCATTGTAGAGTGGTTCGATTTTCCGGGCTAATCGTTTCTGTCTGTTCTCAAGCTCGAGGAGTGCCGTAATATCCTGGAGAAAAAAAACGAACATTGTGTTTTCGTCTTTTCCGATTCTCACGGTCTGCAGTTTTATGTCCAGGATGTCCCCGTTTTTCGTAACCAGCTTTGTATCTATTTTAACGCTTTTCCAGATACGCTGTATGAGCTTTTGAAAAGTGTTTTGATATGTCTGTAATTCCTTTTTATGGATCAGGTCTGCAAATACAAGCTGTTCTATTTTTTTATGAGTGTATCCTGTCAGTTTCTCAAAGGCGCTGTTCCAGAAGTAGAATTGGCCTTCTTGTTTAACGATGGCAATTCCAACCGGTGCTTGTGAAAAAGCATCGAGCAGGATGGCCTGTTGTGCCTGAAGCTCTTTTTCAACTCTGTCTTCATACGATGTGTCCCGGATAGCGGTTACCTGGACTGTCTGGTTTTTTTCGGACAGTAGTTTGTGTTGAATATCCACCTGAAGTGTAGATCCATCGGCTTTTACCAGTTCAGTTCTGAAATGGCGATTTTCATGGGACTGCATAATCTTTGCATAGGCCGGTTGTTTTTCCACGGGTAAAAAATGCGAGAAATTCTGACCTATCAATTCAGAAACCGGGGCTGCCAGCATTTGTTCAGCTATTTCATTTGCATCAATTATGATACCCTCTTTATTCAGAAGGATCCCTTCGAAAGTTGCCATGGAAAGGGCGCGATATCTTTGTTCACTTTTTATAAGCCGATTTTCCGCCATCTTCTGAGCAGTAAAATCTATCTGTAATTCCAGGACCTGGGTTACCTGGCCGCTTTCGTCGAATAACGGGTAGGCGAAAACCCGGATATTCCTTTTTTCATCATTCTCCATATGAATATGTTCTACTGTTATCGGTGTCCCGCTGTTCCTAATTTCGTCCACAGGACAAATGTCGCCAAAAAAACTGCAGGGCTGCTGTCTCTGGTGAGTCACTTCGTAGCAATGCAGGGTTTTGTTTAATGTAAAATCGCAATGAGTCGCCTGGTTGGCAATTTGTATTGAATAATCCGTTACGTCAATGACAAAGAAAGGAAACGGAATCGCATCAATTATCTTAGACATCAGGGATTTTTCCACTTGAATTCTCCTTAATGTGAATATGAACTACATTGAGCTGTTCTGTCGAGACGGGAAGAGAAGTACTGTTTCTGAGGCGTCTCTATGCTCACGGCATATCCGTCATCCCTCTTGAGCCGGTTAGATCGTACAAGGCGTAAGCTTCTGCCGTCGAAGAAAAAACACGTCAACTGATGAAATTTTGATACCAATGGCCATACCTTTGGAATGCTCCTGACAAAAAGGAACACGTTTCTGTGAGTAGTTTCCGTTTCTGCAGCAGGCTTGACAGAGGCTTTGTATTCGCTTACTATATAGGGGTTTCCAGGGAAATGTTTGGTCGATGTGTGGGCTGTATCCTGGTATATACGTTAGTATATAGAATATACTAAAAAAATTATTTTATATACTTTACGTGAAGAACATGTGTGTTATATTATTAATTATAACTATCTGGAGGTTTAATAAATGAAAACAAACAATAAAAAACAGTCTGTCTTCGTGATTCTTCTTCTGCTTCTTTTTATCGTTGCCGTACCTTCTGCTATGGCGGATATAACAGGTTCAGCCCACGATTTCTCGGCGGAATCCTGGACCGTCGACAATCAGATTTGCGTGGTCTGCCACACACCTCACTCAGGGGATACTGCAAGCAATGCGCCTCTCTGGAACCATGCAACCACGACCGCTACATTTACACTGTATTCCAGCAGCACCATGAACGCGACTGTTTCCCAACCCGGCGGGCGCTCCAAGCTCTGCCTGAGCTGTCACGACGGTACAGTTGCTCTTGATTCCTTCGGCGGCAACACGGGGGGGACAACTATTTCCGGGGGAGCCCTGCTCTCGACGGATTTAGGGAATGATCACCCGATATCGATTACTTACGATTCAGCCCTGGCCACAGCGGATGGAGAACTCAGTGATCCCTCCTCTGCCCTTTCCGGATTGGGTGGGACTATCGAAGCGGACATGCTTTTTAGTAGTTCCATGATGGAATGTTCATCCTGTCATGACGTTCACAATTCGGCAGGTGTTCCTGCTCTGCTGGTAAAAGCCAATACGGGGAGTGATCTGTGCCTGACCTGTCATATTAAGTAATATTCTCCTCCTTTTAGGTAAGGGAGAAAATACTTAATTTCGTTCCTTTATAATGTAGTAATGTTCAACGAAGCCGCACGATACCTGGAGAAGGGTTGTGCGGCTTCGTTGAAGAAACCGGTATTCATTATTCGTAACCAGGAACAAGAAATGGGTGGACTTCAGGTGAGACATTTTAAACTGAAAAGAAAACTGTACGCTGTTCTTGTCCCGGGTATCATCCTCCTATTTGCTTCCTGTACCTCGACTCCAACGGTGCAACCGGAACAGGAACCGGTATTCTATCCTCCTTCCCCGGACCCGCCGAGAATCCAGTTTCTTACCAGTTTTTCAGATTCCAGGGATGTAACGGGGAAAGAGAGCGTGTTCAGGAAGTTTATTGTAGGGGAGGAGGAAGCGGATTCGATTGTTAAACCCTATGGATTTGATATCTGGGAAAACACTATTTTTATTTGTGACACCCAGATGCAGGCTCTTGATATCATCGACCTTGAGGAAAAAACCTTCAGTTACTTTATGCCTACCGGCAAAGGACGGCTCCATAAGCCTGTTAATATTGCTATCGCTGAAAATGGTACTAAATATATTGCGGATACGGGGATTAATGCCGTTCTCGTATTCGATGCTGAAAACAACTATTTAAGAACTATCTCAAAGGAGGGCGGCTGGAAACCCACTGATATCGCAATAGGAACTGATAAACTCTTTATATCGGACCTGCAGAATAACAGTGTCACTGTATGGAACACCGAAACGGAAGAACTGCTGTACTCAATACCAAGGGATGAAAGTGAAGAGGCCCGCCTGTTTTCACCTATCAATATCGCTCTTGGTCCCAAGGGGAACCTCTTTGTTTCCGATATGGGGGCTGCACGGGTTCAGCGGTATGACGCCGAGGGAGAGTTTATAGGGAGTATCGGATCCTATGGCGACGGACTGGGACAGTTTGCCCGGCCGAAAGGAATCGATCTTGATGAAAGCGGACGGTTATATGTAGTGGACGCCGCTTTTCAACTGGTGCAGATTTTCGATGAAGAGGGAAATCTGTTGATGTTTTTCGGAGAACCGAGGGATGATGCATTTATACTGGACCTTCCTGCAAAGGTCAAAACAAACAGGACGCTTATTCCCTATTTCCAGAAGTACGCCGATCCATCCTTTGAAATAGAATATATTATTCTTGTTGCAAGTCAGTATGGAGCACATAAGCTCTCGGTTTTCGGGTTTGGCAAACAGAAGGAATGAAAAGAATCGTTATCCTTGGCTTAATGTCCCTTGCTTTGTTCAGCTGTACCAGCGAGGCACGGCATAAAATCGCCAGGGTGTTGTTTGACGGAGTACCTCCTCTCGAGGGACCGGTAGAGGTCCCCCGTGATGTGTCTTCCGGATCAGACAACACAGAAAATGAAAGCACTCCGGAGGATACGGTGGAACTTGCGCCGGTGTATATTATACATAAACCATATAAGGATCAAAATTGCAGCAGTTGCCATAATTTCGACGCACCGGAAAGTTCTCAATTGTCCGGTCCGGATTTATGTTTATCGTGTCACGATACATTCTTTTCAGAGAATGCCCTCGTTCATATTCCGGCCATTGTGGATTGCCTTCAGTGTCATACTCCACACAAGTCGACAATTTCAAATCTCCTGGTACAGGAAATGCCGGACCTCTGTTTGACCTGCCATGGAGAAGAGGAATTACCTCATCCAACAGACATGGGGAGCTGTACCGATTGCCACAACCCGCATGAAACGGAAGCCGGACCGGAAGCATCATTGCATGTTCCTTTTTTAAGTGGAAGTTGTTCGGTTTGTCATGATGTGGAGAATTCGTACGCGCTGTTTATGGAAGGGACGGATCTTTGCCTGATGTGCCATGGAGATACTCTTTCAGGTGCAGCAGTTACTCATATACCTGCGATGAGTGATTGCATGATTTGTCATACCCCGCATCAATCACAAAACGCGAGGCTTCTTAAACAGCCCGTGGAAGAGCTCTGTCTGGAATGTCACGATAGAACGAGAGTAGAAGAAGTACATGGTGCAGTGATGGAATGTACTTCATGCCATACCCCGCATCAATCAGACTCAGAGGCGCTGCTCAAGTTTTAACAGGGGTCGAGTAAATTGCGAAAGACAGGTTTATTAGTATATGGGATGGTGTTTATATTGATCGGAACTGTAGATGCCCAACCTTCTGAAACAGATGAGGTGAGGTTTTTTTCTCTGAAAAATGACCAGCGATCGATAAGTTTTCAAACGAGCCAGGATGCCAGGGTTATGACAAATGCCGCGGAAGAATTTCGGGATACCTATACCCGCGGCTCCTATGAAGAGGACCTGGAGCTTGGATTTACCGGTTCCATATACCATCCTAACTTTATGAATTTTAATCTGGATACAACGTTAGGACTTACACAGATTCGAAACCGGCATCTGGAGGAAAAAACCAAGGATAATGAGATAGTAAGTAATGTATATCTGTTTACCAACTGGCTTCAGGAAAAACCATTCGGGTTCGGTTTATATCTGAATAAACAGGATACGCAGAAGAAATATGATTTTTTTGACAATGTAAAAATAAACGAATTCAGTTATGGCTGCATCGGGCACTGGACAAACGACATACTCCCGCTCCGCGTGTCGGCGGAGAAATCCAGAAAAACGGAAGAAAAAGAACTGTACCCATCCACGGAAGATGAGCTGACCGTTAACGGCAGTCTGAGCAATATTCTGGCCGAAGGTAAGATTAATACGAAACTTGACTATCGATATTACACATTTCAGCGGACTATTCCGGATATCTATGAATTATACGGGAACAGCCATGTTGTCGATTTCAGAAACACTGCACAATTCGGTAAGCGGTTGGATAAAAACAGGTTGATTTCCGCCTTGCGTTACATGAATCTGAAAGGCACCCGAAATTCAGAAAATGTGACTTTTTCTGAAAATTTTAATATAGGAATAACGGAAAACCTTACCAACAGCGTATTGTATAGTTTAAACAGCTCCAGAAATGATATTATGACGATCATGACTCATGAAGCTTCGGTTCAATTACAGCATCAGTTGTATGAAAGCCTTACTTCGGGAATCGCTATCCATGGAAATTTCAGCCGGGCCGTAAATTTTTCAGAAAACAAGGTAGGTCCTGAAGCCTCCCTTAAGTACCGTAAAAATATCAAGATTGGAACTCTGAACCTTTTATACGCATTACAATACGATTTTAAAGGAAGAACGTCTTCGGCACAGTTGATACAGATTAATGATGAATCCCTTACATTGAGGGACGGTATCGTGACGTATCTCGGTAATCCCCAGGGCGATATGGATTCGGTTGTTGTTACAGACCCGACAGGGACTACGGAATTCATTAAAGACAGTGATTATATTTTACAGGCGGAAGGAGATCTCGTACAGATTATTCGTGTGCCTGGAGGAAATATACCGAATGACAGTGAAATCCTTGTTGATTATGTTGCGGTAGGCAGTTCCTCCTATAAATATACTCTCCTTAAACAGACCGGCAGATTGCAGACCGATTTTCTAAGCGATAAAATCAGTGTGTATTACCAATTCCTCACCCTTCGCTATCCGGTAGTGGAGGGTACAGAGGACCTGGTCCTGGATATCATAACAAACCACAAAGTTGGATTAATGGTAAAATTACCCATTGTTTCCGGTTCAATCGAATATGATAAGCACAATTCCACTGTTTCACCTTATGCCTCTCTTCGGCTCGGGCAGGGTGTTTCCCTGTCGATATACCGTTCCCAATTGAATGTACAGGGGTCGGAGTCCTTTTCATGGCTAAGCGGTACGGAATCGCCTCAGCAGTTTTATGAAGTTCTGGTTCACTATTTACTGCCGGTGAGCAAGTCTCTGGTCTTCAATCTTCGGTGCAGTGGCCATGTACAGAAAGGAACTCAACTTGAATCATCCTTTTTTTCCTTTAAAAGTGGTTTTAATTTTAAACGGGGTCTGCTGGCGTTCACCGTCCTTTATGATTTTGAGTTGATAAACAATCCAAACCAGGAGCGGGTTTATAATCACCTGTTCAAATTAGGTTTCAAGAGAGAGTTATGAACAAAAAGAAATACATGGTAAAGAGAAACCTTTCTACATGCTTGTTCCCCTGGATCTTTTGGACACTGGCTTTTGTTGTTATAACGGCTTTTCCTGTTAATGCGCAGCAGGGAAACCAGCCGGAAACGCAAAACCTTTTCTGGCCCCCGGCACCGGCTGAAACACGGATACGTTTCGTCGAATCCTTTACTTCTCCCGAGGACATGGGTCTGAAAAAAAGGAATTTCGGCCGTACCATACGGGATCTGTTAACAGGACGCGTGAGCAGGTCTTTGGTAAGGCCCTACGGTATCGTTATCGGCTCTGACGGCGAAAGCATATACATAACAGATCCGGGTGCCGGTGCTTTTCACCTTTACGATCGCAAGAAAAACCGTTACAGAAAACTTACAAACGTCAAAGGGGTCAGGCTGCGATCACCCATAGATGTTGCCATGGACCCGAGGGGACGACTTTTTATTTCTGATTCTGAACTCGCCTCTGTGTTTGTACTGAACCAGCGATTGAAACTGTTGACTGTTTTAGGCCCGGCGGAAAACCTTCAAAGGCCGACAGGAGTTTCTTACCGGAAAGGAAGGTTGTTCGTTGTCGATACGTTGGGAAATAACATAGTTGTGTATGATGAAAACCTGGATTTTTTATTCGATTTCGGGACAAGAGGCACCGGGAACGGAGAATTCAACTACCCAACGGGTATTACTGTTTCCCCGGAGGATCGAGTATATATTAATGATAGTATGAACTTTCGTATCCAGGAATTTGACATGGATGGTGATTTTGTCCGGTCCTTCGGTCATCCCGGGGACAGCAGCGGTTCTTTCAACAGGTCCAAAGGTTTGAGTACCGACAGTGATGGTAACCTTTACGTAGTCGACGCACTTTTCGAAACTGTCCAGATGTTCGATTCGGCAGGTACGTTCCTGATGAATTTCGGCGAAAGCGGAGAAGGCCCGGGACAGTTCTGGATGCCCTCAGGAATAGCGATAGATTCAGAAGATCGCATTTATGTTGCAGATTCGTACAACAGCCGGATACAGGTATTTCAATACGTAAAAGGGGGTGCGAATCATGAATAGATGTTTCAGGATTGCGGCATGTTTCATCCTGTTTTTTACAGGTACATTAACAGTATTCGGTGATATCAGGAATTCGAAACACAATTTATCCATATCCGGACCCGGGGCGGTAAAAGCTGCAACAGAAACAGAAGTCTGTATCATGTGTCATACTCCCCACAACTCCGGAATCGAAGCTCCTCTCTGGAACCGGTTTTCATCCGGAAGCAGTTATATCCCCTATGCCAGCTCTACGGCTGTCGCGTCGTATGGCCAGCCCACCGGGGCGTCGAAATTGTGCTTAAGCTGTCATGACGGGACGATAGCTCTTGGAATGGTCAGGAGCAGGTCGGAAGAAATATCTTTTTCAGGTAGTTCCACAATTCCGCCGGGTAGTACCAATGTCAGTACGGATCTTTCCGACGACCATCCTGTTTCATTTACCTTCGATGCCCAGCTGTTCAGTCAGAAGGATAATCTGCTTAATCCGGACCTGCTGACAGGGGCGGTAAAGCTGGATAATAACAAGCAGCTTCAATGTACATCCTGTCACAACCCTCACGACAACCAGTTTACCAAGTTTCTGGTACAGGATAACAGGGCTTCTTCAATATGCGTAACCTGTCATGACCAGGCCGGGTGGAACGGTACGGTACATTCTTCATCCAATGCAACCTGGAATTCCCTGGGTCAGGACCCGTGGCCCCATACGGATTATACAACCGTCAATGATAATGGATGTGAAAACTGTCACAGGCCCCACACTGCAGGAAGTCCCGCACGAATCTTAAATGAAAGTACATCTGAAGGAAACTGTCTCCCTTGTCATAACGGTAACGTCAGTACCAAGGATGTGGGTGCGGAATTCAATAAGCTCAGTACACACCCGGTTACCGCGTCGGAACTCCATGATCCTTCTGAGGACCTGATAAACCCGCCGCGACATGTAGAGTGTGTTGACTGTCACAATCCCCATGCTGCAGATACAACCGATGCCGTTCCTCCGGATGCCCCGGGATCGCTCAACCTTGTGCGCGGGGTCGACAGTAACGGGAGCGGTACTCCTGACGCTGCTTATGAGTATGAATTGTGCTTCAGATGTCACGCTGACAGTACCAACACAGGGGCTCCCCTGGTAAGCCGCCAGTTCAACCAGACGAACACAAGGGTTGAAACCAGCCTCGCAAATGCATCGTACCATCCGGTTCAGGGAGCCGGAAAAAATCCCAATTCACCCAGTCTGATCAGTCCATATACAACGTCGAGTATTATCTATTGTACCGATTGCCATAATAATAACCAGGGGCCCGGGGCTAACGGTACAGGTCCAAATGGCCCTCACGGGTCGGCGTATTCCCCTATTCTTGAGCGCCAGTTTGTTCTTACTGACTATTCATCTGAAAATTCCTCAACATACGCGCTGTGCTACAAGTGTCATTCCAGGTCGAGTATCCTGAGGAATGACAGTTTCAGAGAGCACAAAAGACATATCAAAAGTAAAAAAACATCCTGCGCTACCTGTCACGACCCTCATGGAGTGGTAAATACAACCCATTTGATTAATTTCAATACCGATTACGTAACCCCTTCTGGGAGCGGCAGATTGGAATTTGTAGATCAAGGTACTTTCAAGGGCGAATGCTTTCTTACGTGCCATGGAGCGGATCATGATCCCGAACGATACCCATGATCAAAATTACGGTTTAACAATAATCGGTTTACATAGGAAAACTGAAGAGCTATTTTGTATGAGAGGGAAGGTTATTATGGAAAATGTATCAAAAAATAAAAAACTGCTGCTGCTCTTGTGTGCAGTATTCGTAACGTCCGCCGTCTTTGCCCAGGTTACGAATTCCAAACATGATTTTCAAAATGCTGGCTGGAATGCCAGTGGGGAGATATGCATTGTCTGCCATACACCCCATAATTCCGATGCAACCCAACCCGGTGCCCCCCTGTGGAATCACGGAACAACCACCTCGACTTTTACCCTGTACAACAGCCCCACCCTGGATGTAGCACCTGAACAGCCCCAGGCTAGTACAAGACTCTGTCTTTCCTGTCATGACGGTACAGTAGCAATCGACAGTTTTGGCGGGAATACCGGGTCGACTTTCGTATCAGGGTCGGCAAGACTGGAAACCGACCTTTCCGATGACCACCCGGTAGGCGTCAAGTGGGAACACCAGGTCGATTTCG
>JAJSAL010000074.1 GCA_024274705.1 Spirochaetota bacterium | reverse complement strand
TGTTAGATTATTATACCGCTGCTCTGTTGATTTTACATTTCCTGGTTATAATCCCTGCCTATGCCAGCGGAAATAAAGGCCTTTGAAGATGCATATAGCCTGAAAAAGTAATACTCCCGTATAATAGGATTCCGCCTGGGTTCTGCGTACAATCCCCCGGGTAAGAAAAAAACGGATTGCCATGTTTTTTCAACGAATTACTAGCGATAAGTAAAATCATCCCTGCTGTTTTTCCTGTGTTCTAGGTAAACACCTTATGTGGGAGGAAGAAGAATGGGATTTATCGAAAAAAGTGTCATTGTAAAAGGACCGGATCAGCATCTCGAAATCGTTGCCCTCTTTGATGGGGAGATTGCACGTTCCTGTGTGAGCCGGGCGTTTTTTCATTACCTGATGATGCGGTTCTATGGTGATGATTACCGGGACCAGGCTGATATACACGGCGAGTTCGGTGTTCCCGAAGAAATAGTAACGGTCAAACTTGAATACGGGATCGGGAAGGACTCGTTTAAAGAGACCTTCGCCGTAATCGATGACATCGAAAACCTGATGATTATCCGGGAACCTGCCTATGCCGATGAAAACGTAGTGCTCCATCGCGATGAAGCCGGAGTGTTCTTCGATTACAAGAAGCCTTTTATCTCACTGGCCCCGTCCGGGAATCATTCTCCTGACTAATAAGGTTTTTCTTACCCTTTCTATATCATATTGATACATCGGGAGGAGGCTGATCAAAACCTGGAGAGAACGGCTTCAGCATGACGCTGCCTCCGGGCAAGGTCCCTGTCCAGATCGTCCCGGAACTGTTCTATACGCCGGTCCACCGGGTTCTCCTCTTTTTTCCAGAAAGCCCCGAAATGACTCTCCTTTCCCGCATCCTGCAGGCGAAGCAGGTAGAGCCGCTCTTCAGCGTCTATCCAGGTATTTACGATACGGTGGGCAAGGTTCTTTCCCGTCAGATCTAAGCCTCCAAAGAGAAGATGTGCCGCCTCCTTCCAGAGCCGGGGTTCTTCCCCGGCCAGGCACCTTGATATCATGGATTGCGTTTCACCGGGGGCAACGTTAAAAGCGTTGTGTTCCAGCTCCATCAGGAAACGCCTCTCCGGGACGACTGCCCCGGCCGCGTCGATCCACGTAAGGCCGCTTCCTCCGACCTCCTGGAGATCTCCCTGTGCCAGCCCGGAAAGGAGGTCTTTAACCGCGCCTGTACTTCCGGTTTCCGCGTAGAGTGCGAGATACCTCCCGGTATAGAGGGTAAGTCCCATGGTGTAGTAGTCTATCCCTTTATGGATTGCCCGCACCGGTATGTACACACTGTTGTAAAAAAAGAGCCGGGACCCTTCAGGACTCTTTTGTTTCAGATTCGTAAGAAGTTCGAGTCCCCGGAGCAGCTTTTCGCCTATGTACGGACTGAAGAGACGGAACTCGATGGGATCCAGGGAATGGCCTCCCTTCCTCCGGTCCCGCTTCGGCCACTTTACCGCATCCCTGTAGGTCCCGATGGTCTTTATATTCATCCCCGGCAGAAGCATGGATTTGCCGTCTTCCCGGTACAGGTAAGAAAAGGGTAAGGACGCCGTGTCGATTCCCCCGGGGAGGCTTCCCTTGATGACCGTGTAGGCGCCGATCCGTGACGGCCACACCACGTGCGCATTGGATGCTGTTTTGCACCCCCGCTCGGTAATACCGAAGTGTACAGGTCCGGTTTTATAATTGTGATTGCTCATGTTGGTTCCCGAGCCCGTGTTGAAAAAGGAAAACATGCCGGCGATGAGCAGGGATGACCTGTGATGGGTTACCGTGTAGGGACCGGCAAATACGGAGACTGCTTCTCCGTTCAGTGCCTCCGAGTTGGCGAAAAAGAGGCAGTGAGAACCGTAAGTACCCCCGCCGACTATCGCCCCCTGTCCGATAAACACCCGGCTTAAGACGGCATGGTCTTTCACGGTACTCCCCGTGGAAAAGATAAAGTCCCTGGCGATAACGCCTGATCCTACCTGGGCAGGATCGTCTTCGGAAGAATTGACAGTGCCGTTTATCAGTTCCAGTGCTCCCCGGACAAGGACCCCGGGACCGGTCTTCACATTTTCTATCACACCGCAATGTTCGATACGGGCACCTTTTCCGATCACTCCCATGTCCGATCGCACCGATTCCGCGTACAAATCGATCTTCCCTTTCAGTTTCTCTGCTGCCCCGGTGGAGGGATACATGGCCATGATGTACGCCCAAGGAGCGGAAAGATAATCACACAGCGGAACTTCTATGCTTCCTGTTTCATCCAGGACTGTTACGGTTTGGCCGTTGCCGAAGGTTGTAGACCCTGTAACGGCGATACTTCCGGTACTTACAATCCTGGCGTTGTCTTCTATGGAGTACCGGGAAATAGTACCTCCTATCTTCCTGATCAGTACATCATTACCGATGGTACACTCGTGTATCCGTGCATGGTAGATGCCCCCGTTGCCTGAACAGGATCCCAGGTACACCCTGCCTGAAAAATGCACATCAGCGTACCGGTGAGGATCGAAATCCGCAGTAACGGTGATTGTGCTCCAGTCTTCGGCTGTGCACTTTTCCTTCTCGAGCCTCTTTATTTCCCGGCGGGTCAACCTTCTGGTGGTCTTCTTCATAGCAGAATCAATTCCTTGTCCATTGTATCAGCAATTTCTTCCAATTTCATAGGAAAAATCACGAAAAAAGAGTATCCTTTAGAGAAAGAACGTACAGGACTTCTGTCATGATACAGGAAATAATTGACTCTTTTGAGTCTATAGGATATCCATCTTACCTTTACGGCTTTTCCGCTTTGGACAGGTATTTCGGGATCCATGATATGCCGGTCATCTTTACCGCAACAGAAGCGTCCCTTATCGATCTCTCCAGGGAATTCGATGCGGTTTCCTTTCCCGGAAGAGATGACACGGATGCCGTGCTGACGGAAGAAACCTCCAGGTGTCTCATCCGTACCATCGAATCAGTCCGGGAACTTCCGGAGCATCCCCTGTCTGTACTCAATTTTCTCTTCGATATTCCCGGGAACAGGTACATCGACAGGTTCTCGGTATACAGGTACTTAAGGATCGATACCCTTTCGTATCTCGACATGAACCGGAACACGGCGTTCTTGTATAGCCCGATGCACAAGGATTACTGGCGATACTTAGGTGATGTTGCGGTTTTGATATCCCGGTACGGATACGCACCACTATTAAAACGGGACCTGGAGAACCTCCCTGCCCGGAAAGGGCACCTTTCCCTGGAGCAGCAGAGAGAACTTCTCCTGATGCTTCTTACTTCGAAGAGTCCCCACAAAGGGTTTTCCCTGCTGCTTAAATACGGGTTCATCGACGTTCACTGGCCGGAACTGAAAACCCTGGATTCGGTGGACCATTCCAAGGAGTACCATCCCGAGGGTAATGCCTGGGAGCACACCATGGAAACCTTCCGCCACAGGAAAACCCGGGACCTGCGCATCTCCCTGGCACTGCTGCTCCACGACATAGGCAAGCCAATGGCGGAGGAGTCGGAAGGGAGACGCTTCGACAGGCACGCCCAGCTTGGCGGACGGGAGGCGAAACGGTTCCTCTACCGGCTGGGGTTTCCGGAACACCTGGTTGGTGATGTTGGGTTCCTGGTGCAGGAACATATGCTGCCGGCATTTATCGCAAGCCTGCCGACTCATATCACGTCCCATGCACTGTCGTCCCCCCTGTTCCCGCTCCTGCTGGAGGTGTACCGGTGCGATCTTTCTTCCACGTTCAGGGGCCCCGAAGGGTACTACCGGGCGTGCAAGGCGTACCGGCAATACCTTAAGAACGTGAAAAACCCCTTCCGGGATGCCAGCGGTAAAAAAACCCTTAAGACTTACGTGGAGGGGTGAGAAGCTATTGAGAAAGACCGAAGGGAGGTACTTCCGGCCATGTAGCGGGTCGTAACGGTGGGCATCCACATCCCGGGGACGTTTTTTATCAATTCGTCATGTTTATCGATCTGCTTGCTATATGAATTTCCCTGAGAGCTTTCCTTTCCGCCGGATCATTTACGCAAACGTTTCCAGCAGAAACTCCGACAGGGCTTCCAGGGAGTTTTCGATAAGGATGGATTCTTTGGGCAGATCCAGCACCTCCGAGAGCCGCTCGGGAAGGTCCGGTTTTTTCCCGGTTGCCTGCTGAACGATTTCCAGGAACTTCCCCGGATGGGCTGTAGACAGGGTGATGATTGTAAGGTTTTCAGAGGGGTGCTTTTCCAGAAACCGCTCCGCTGCGAGGCAGCCGACAGCGGTGTGGGGGTCGACGAGCATACCCTGCTCCTTATACATTCTTCCTATGGTCTCTTCGGTTTCATCGTCGGTGACAACTTCCTCGGTAACGGCTCCGGTCATTTTTTCCCAGCTGTTTCCGAAGATGTGCTTAATCCGCTCGAAGTTGCTCGGGTCCCCCACGTCCATGGCGTTGGAATAGGTCTGCTTCGACGGCCTGGGATGATACTTGCCGTTTGAAAGATATTCCGGGACCACGTCGTTGATGTTGGTAGCGGCAATAAAGCCTTCCGCCGGGAGGCCCCAGGTCCGGGCGAGAATGCCGGCGGTGAGGTTGCCGAAGTTGCCGCTGGGCACGCAGAAGTAGAACCGGCCGGGTTCCCGGTCCGCCGAAGGTTTAAGCCGGGAATAAGCGTACACGTAGTAGAAGGACTGGGGAATCAGCCTGCCCAGGTTGATCGAATTGGCAGAGGTAAGGGCAAGCCTGCTTCTAAGGTCCGGGTCTACAAAGGCCTCTTTTACCATCCGCTGGCAATCGTCGAAATTACCCTTAACTTCCAGGGCGGATACGTTTCCCCCCAAGGTGGTAAGCTGTTTTTCCTGGAGCGGACTTACCCGTCCCGAAGGGTAGAGGATCACCACGTCGATGTTCTTCCTTCCGTGGAACGCCCGGGCAACTGCGGACCCGGTGTCTCCGGAGGTTGCCGTAAGGATGACCGCGTGACGTACATCCTTGTTGAGAAACTCTTCCATGGATGATGCGAGGAAAGATGCGCCGAAATCCTTGAACGCGCAGGACGGTCCGTGAAACAGCTCCAGGATCCGGATACCGTTTTTCCCGTCCACCAGGGCCGGGGAAAAGGTAAACGCCCTTCTGCAGATCCTCTCTGCCGCTTCCCGGTCAAGCTCTTCTTCGAACAGCCTGGCGGTCATTTCGATGGTTATATCGAGAAACGGGGTCTCCCGGGAACATGACTTGAAAAAAGCCGACAGATCCGGTGTGGAGACCGGGTTATAGAGGCCGCCGTCGGGAGCGAGCCCCGTGAATACGGCCTCCTTGAAAGTAACAATCCTGTTTATATCTCTTGTGCTTGCAAACTTCATGGATTCTCTCTATCACAAAAACGCCTTGTGGACTACACGGAGTGCTTTATTACGATCGTTTTTACTGACCACAAAAGAAATGTTCCGCTCGGAAGAACCCTGGGCAATTACCAGGACATTGACCCCGGCGTCGCCTAAGGATTTGAACAGTTTACCCGATATCCCCGGAGTCCCCCGCATATTCTCGCCGATAACGGCGATGATTTCCAGATTTTCCTTGAGATCGAAATTCTGAATCCTCCTGGTCTTCACTTCCTCCTCTAGTTCTTCTTTGAGAGCGCTCAGGGCACGGCCCGATTCGGCCTGCCGGATCACCACGCAGATACTGTGCTCCGAAGATGCCTGGGATATCATGATGATATTCACCTTGGCTTTTGCCAGGGCGGAGAAGACCCTGGAGGCTACACCGGGCATACCGAGCATGCCCCCTCCCTCCACGTTTATAATGGCAGCGTCCGCGATAGATGCAATGCCTGTTATGGCGTGTTCGTGACGCTTCACGTTCCTGGCGATCAACGTTCCCGGGGCCGAAGGATTGAGAGTGTTCTTGATGCGGATGGGGATGTCTTTCTCCACCACGGGAAGCATGGTGTAGGGATGGATCACTTCCGCACCGAAATAGGAAAGCTCCATCGCCTCCTGAATGCTTATCTCGTCGATCACAAAGGTGCCGTCCACCACCCGGGGGTCAGCGCTCAACACGCCGTCAACATCGGTCCAGATCTCCACCGCCTCTGCATCTTCAGCGGCTGCAACGATGGATGCGGTAAAATCGGATCCGTTCCTGCCAAGGGTGGTGGTCACCCCTTCTTCAGTGGAAGCGATAAATCCCGTAATGACGGGAATTCCTTTTACATCAGCCAATTTCTCTTTGATGAGGGGATAAGTCCGGTTAAAATACACTTCCGCGTTTTTATGATTGTCGTCTGTGCGGATCATCTGCCGGGCATCGATCATCATCGCTTCGATCCCTGACGAACAAAGGTAGTCCGCAAAGAGGGTGCAGCTCATCCTCTCTCCGAAACTCACCGCCAGGTCATGGCTCCTGGGAGAGCACTCCTTTACCAGCTCGATGCCGTGGAGCATCCCTTCCAGCTCGTCCAGCATGGTAAAAAGGGCATCCCTGGTAGTATTACCCTTATCTCCCGGGATCAGTTCCTGGACAGCACGGGCTTTCCTATCTTTCAGCATCCGGACCAGGTCGTGATAGGATTGATCGCCCTTTTCCGCGAGGAGGGTTAAGTCGATAAGCTGGTCCGTAATCCCCTTCATTGCCGAGAGGACCACTGCGATATCGCTTTGTTCCACACTGGCTTTGACGATATCCCCCACCCGGCATATCAGGGCACTGTCCTTCACCGAGCTGCCGCCGAATTTCATTACCTTCATTGGTCAAGTTATACTTATTTTAAGGAAAAGATACTATACCCGCCGGGCATAATTCCGTGATGGTGGAGGGTAATTACCAGGTCCGGTGATGTATCCTGCCGCGGTAAAAGCGGTTTTTCCACCCCAGCATCACCGGAAGCACCAGCAGGGAATAGAAGAGCGAACCGATCATCCCCCAGAATATCACGAACCCGAGGGAAAAAGCAAATTCACCGGTATCCCCGGGAGAGGCCAACAGCGGAATCACCCCAAGGATGGATGTGGCTGTTGTCAGGATAAGGGGCTTAAGCCGCTTCCCTAGGGCCCGGTGCAAACCGTCCGGGTTCCCTCCCCGCAAGTCATCCAGGATGATGATGCTGTTGTTTACCACCAGCCCGGACAGGATGATGAGTCCCAGGACCGAGGAAAACACCAGGTTCTTTCCCCACGCATACAGGGCGATCAGGGGAAAGGAGAGGGATACCGGGATACCCGGCATGATGTAGAACGGGAGCACCAGGGACTCCATGGATGAGGCGAGGAGCATGTATACCAATACGACTGCCAGCAGGACAGACAGCCGCAAGGTACGAAGCTGGTCCAGAAACCGGGTCATTTCTGAACCGATTTCCATCCTGTATCCCTGGGGCAGCTTTACCGACTGTAAGACTTTTACGGTTTTCTGTACCAGGGAACCGAAGGGAAGTTCCTCGGTAAACAGGGAAAAGGAAAGAGCGGGCTCTCCGTTTTTCCTGAACATCCTTGTTTCCCGCCTGATCAGCGTAAGGGTGCCCAGAAAACGCAAGGGCACACTGTTTCCGTTTCTGCCGGGTATGGAGAGAGAGGTGATTGTCCGGGGTGTCAGGGTTGTGGACGTCTTGCCGGTGAGGCGGATGTCCCTTTCTCCTCCGGGAGTGATCCATTTGGCAGCTGCAGGGCTGTAGAATATCCATCGAAGGGCTGTTCCGATGTCAGACGGGAATACTCCCGCTGAATCTGCGGCCTCCGGATCGATGGAAAAACGGTACACGTTTCCAGGATCTTTAAAATGATAGACGATAGAGGATGTCCAGGAATACCCGGAGAGGATCCTGGAGATGTTCCGTGTCTCCTCCCTGAGGACATCGATGTCCGGGCCAAGAAGGGAAACTTCCAGGCTCCTGGTCCTCCCGGATCTCCCGGTACGGATAAACAGCGATCCTTCCCGGATCAACTCTTCCCCTTCTGCCAGGTACCGGGCGGTCCGGTCCCGGGTGATGACTGCAGGATCAAACATGCAGGTGATGTCTGCACTGCCCCGGCGTGCCCGGGATTCAACAATTTCCACTCCGTTTACAGATTGTACTTCCCGGAGGAACGGCATTATTCTCCTGTCGGTTTCTTCGGCGGCAAGTCCCTGTTCAAACTCTACACGGCACCGGATGAAAGCCCCGGGAAACTCTAAATGAATATCCTTACCGATGACCGCCAGAAAGATCATCCCGGTTATGCCCAGCATGAAGGTAATGACCATGGTAGTTCTCCTTTTCTCCCACATCCGGGGAAGCACTTTCATGAGCGTCCCGTACAGTCTTCCGGGGATGCGCCCATCCTTGTGTACTGCCGGCTTCACCTGTTTCATCAAGGGCGGCAGAAACAGGAGGGAGAAAAAGAGGGACCCAGCGAGAAGGATAACCAGGGAAAGAGCGATTTCCCGTGCCCCGGGAACGAGTACCTGAGAGGCAAAGA
This sequence comes from Spirochaetota bacterium, assembly GCA_024274705.1. Taxonomy (GTDB): domain Bacteria; phylum Spirochaetota; class Spirochaetia; order SPDA01; family JAJSAL01; genus JAJSAL01. The sequence goes on along the minus strand of JAJSAL010000074.1, from coordinate 17,817 downwards.
GAGGAACCAGGGCGGCGATGGTGGTAAGGCAGGAATACACAAGGGGCTTAACGATTCTCTTAAGTTCCCGGATATATGTATCATCAGATGCCCTTAGGGGAAGAACAGAGGTTACAATAATTCCGCTGTCGAAGAGGAACCCGGTTCCCAGGGTCAACCCGGCAAGGACGTACCGGTTTATGGTAACACCCGCAGCCGACAGGATACCGAGAGTAAAAAATAAGGACCCTGCGACGGAGAGCACGACGAGTGCTGCCCGTGCTTTTAAGAAGAGCCAGAGAAACAGAGAGGAAACGGATAATCCGAAACACACCGCCAGGATAAGAGAGGAGACGGCCCGCCTCAGATCTTCCCCGGTATCCAGTATGATTACCGGAGAAAGCCCCTCCGCTTCGAGCAGGCCGGTTTCTGCCCTCAACGCTCCGCTTAAAGAGATGATGTTTGCTTCGTCGGTGCTCCTGATGTACAGTACGATTTTTTCTCTGCCGTTTATCCGGCTGATACTCTCCTTTGCTCCTGCCTCGTACCTGACACCCGCCAGCCGGTGTAATGGTATGTTCGTATTTCCTGCTGATGAGGGCGTAAGCTTCAGGATATCTTCCGGAGTGGATATTTGTGAAGGCAGGAGCACCGGTACCATCCGGTTGTTCAGACTGATCTCCCCCAATGGATACATGTTCACAGCCTCTTCTATCTCCCCTGCTGCATCGGCATACACCAGGCCTGTCAGAACGCTCTCCTCGTGATCAACAGTGACCAGGATGCTCGCCTCAGGCAGACCGCCCATGAGGACCTCTCCAACCCCTTCGATCTTCCGGAACCCTGCTTTGATCCTTTCGAAGAGCCTCCTGATCTCTGCCGGATCCCCAGGGGGCGGTTCGAAGGCCAGGATAAACACCACCGGGGAACGGTCCGAACCGTACATCAGGACAGGTTTCCGTACTGACCGGGGAAACGACCGGTACACGGCGTTGCTGGCTTCACGTAAGAGAAGATACACTTCTTCCGGTTCCGTCTCGAGGGAGACTTTGCATATAATCCCGCACACCCCATCCTCGGTAATAGAGTAGAATTCTTCTATCCCGGGAATCTCCGCAACAGCTTCTTCCATGGGGATGCAGATAGTGCGGCTTATGGACCTGCTGTCCCTGCCGCCGTGCCTGATGATAATCGAAATGTACCGGGAGCTGCCCCTTACGGGACCGATCCGGATACCGGCGATACCCATGAAACTGAGAAGGAAGGAAATAAGGAGAAGCGCCCGGACTGTTTTCGGCCGGTTCAGCCACGCATGGTAGAGCACCGGCTCCTCCTCCGGATCCTCCGGAAATAGGTGAGGAAAAAAACCGGGAATACCAGCATGGTGAATACCGTGGATACCAGGAGGCCGCCGATAACGGCGCTGGACATTCCCCGCTGGGCCGCGCTCCCTAAGGGGCTTACAGCGAGGGGAAGCAGGGCGAATACCGTTGTCAGCAAGGTAATCGCCACCGGCCGAAGCCTTTCGACGCTCCCCTGTAACACCCCCGCCTCAGAATATGCACCATGGAGAATCTTTTTGTACTGTGCATAGAGGATAATCGAATTGTTCACCGATATGCCGAAGAGCATAAGGACACCGATCCCGACGTTGAGGGTGAAGGGCTGTCCGGCGAAGAGCAGACCGAGGAAAACGCCTGCGAAGGAGAACGGTACCGCTGTCAGGAAAAGAAGGGGGAGCATGAATGATTCGAACTGGGCTCCCAGGATAAGGTAGAGCAATAAAAAGGAAGCCAGGAACACCGTGAGAATTTCCCGTTTGTGCTGTGCCAGCACCGAATCTGTTCTTACAGATACTCCGGGAAACTCCTTCCGCACTTCCTGAAAAAATGCCCGCCTCTTTCTCCCCTGGAGGAGTATTTCCGCCCTCATCGAAGTGATGTTTTTCCGGCCCTCCCGTGTAAGGACCCCTTCCAGGGGTGTTTCCCGGATGGAAAAGACCGTGCCCAACGGAACGAACCGGCCGGCACCTGTCCGGAGAGGCAGGCCGTCCAGGTACCGGGTCCCGTCTCCTTCCCCGGTCTTCCTGTAACGGACCCGGATCTTCAGTTCTTTTCCTTCCGCTTCCGTGTGTCCCGTGTATATTCCGGAGATGGATGCCCGTACCTGCTCCGGCGGGATGGACGGCCCTTCCCTCTTCCGTTCCAGGTACCAGGCATACCCGGCATAGTCCGGTTCCCCCTGCACAATCCGGCAGCCCTCATGGGTTTTCAGAAAAGCTTCAACCCTCTTCCTGTCCTCACGGGGAAGGATAAACTCTGTTTCCCGGGAAAGGCCGAGAACAGCTTCCGCGAAATTGAAGGGTTTTCCGTACTCCAGGTATTCGCCCTCTTCCAGCACGGCTTCCCCGGGGGCACTTTCCGGGGCGTCTACGATGAAGGATAGTGCCCCTCTGCTGCCGGTCCCGGTGTACCCGGTGGAGCCTGTACTCCCTTCGGCCCAGGTACTCCCCACGGCCCGTGACAGGGAAAACATCCGGTCTTTCAAACGGGATACGGAAACTCCGGGAGCAGTGTGGACTGTGAAAGAAGTAAAACCGGGGGTAATCTCCTCGAAAAAGATAAAAGGTGTGCTTAAGGAGGCAGCCGCTCCTGCGAAAGCACAAGCTGCGGCGGCGGCGAGAAGACGGGACGGCCTTCGGAATACCCCGTTAAGGATCCGGCGGTAGACCCGGGAAAGTGTGCCGGGCCGCTCCTTCCCTGCCGGCGGTACCCTTCTCCTTACCAGGACGGATAACGCCGGGACAATGACCCGGGCATAGACGAGGGAGCCCGCCAGGGAACCGATTACCGACAGGGCGAGACCCGAGAAAACAGCTCCGATCATGCCGGGAAGAAAGAGGACAGGGAGAAACACTACTACCGACGTGAGGGTCGCGCTGAACAGGGCCGGGGATGTTTCCCTGACAGACCGGGAAATTCCGGAAATCGAACGTGTGTCCATGGATTCTATGACAATGACACTGTTGTCCACCACCATACCGATACCTACAGCCAATCCCCCTAAGGTCATCAGGTTTACCGATCTGCCGCATCCATGGAGGAGGATCAGGGCAACGAGAAGGGAGACAGGAATCGAACATGTTACCAGGAGAGACTTGAAAAGATCCTTTACATATACGGTAATCACCAGGAAGGCGGCTGTGACACCCAGGATCGAGGAGAAAAAAAGTGTGCGCAACGCTGCAATCACCGTTTCCGCCGAATCCCGGACAATTTCAATCGTGAAAAAGGGGGAACAGCCGAGGCCGAGTTCCCGAACCACTCTCCGTACTTCCCGGGAGATACGTACCGGGCTGCTTTGGTCCGTTTTCCAGACCAGCACCCCTGTACACTCTTTTCCCCGGAAGGAGGAGATGCTCCTTTGTTCTTTTATACCCAGGACCACCTTCCCGATGTCACGGATCTTCACCTCTTTCCCGGGAATGGGAAGATTTCTTAGGGCCTCCAGGGACGTGTCTTCCGGAGCCGCGCTTACCTGGTACTCTATGTCCTGATAAACGATGGATCCCAGGGAGTACTCCCCGGTTCCTTCAGAAACAGCCCGGGCCACTTCCAGGATGTCCGTGTTCCTGGCTGACGACAACCGGGGGTCAACCTCTACTGATATCTCCTGTTCTTCTCCCCCTGCGCGCAGAACACCGGAGATTCCCGGGATGTGCCGCAGCTTGGTGATGAGGGCGGTCTCTGTAAACTCGGTCGCCTGTAAGAGGGTCCCTTCTTCCGGGATAACGGCGATAACCATTACCGGTTCCGGATCGGCACTCCTGGAGACGACCATGGGTCTACCGGTGTTTTCCGGAAGGGCCGCATATATCCTGTCAACAGCCTCCCGCAGTTCAGCCCCGGCAACGGTCATATCAGTACCCCAACCAAATTGGACCGTGATCTCCGATATGCCTTGCGCAGACTGTGACGAGACGGATGTAAGCCCTTTCAGGCTTCCCATGCCGTCCTCCAGGGGTATGGTAATCAGGTCCCGGATATAGGCAGACGGTAGGCCCGGGTGGAATGTGAGGACCCTGTATTCGGGAATCCGGAAGTACGGAAAGAAGCCCAGCGGGATGTTCACGGCGGCCCAGGTACCGAGGAGGCAGAGAGCCAGGAGGAGCATCAGTACTGTTACCGGTTTTCGGACAGGGAAGATGTTCATTCCGTGCAGGGAAAGAGCCAGTCCCCTTCCACGGGGTTGCCCAGGGAGTCTTTGAACTCTTCGTTCAGTTTCAGGGTGATGATACCGCTCCTCTGTATATTATCTTCGATGTTCACATGGACCCGTACCACCTTTTCATTGATGAAGCTGTCAGCCGCCGGTACAGGCGCAGGTCCTGTGTAGGTTCCCGTTTCAACCCCTATGGGCAGGATGTCTGCACAGGTGTTGGAGCAGGTGATGGAAAAAGCTTCAATCCAGGAATAGATGTCGATCTCCGCCCCCTCTGCGAGGTCCACATAGATATCGAAAAACCCCCTGTCCGTCCCGGTGTGAGGGGCATACCCGCTTATATCCAGGACGCCATAGGGGGAAAGGGAGGAGATGGTTCCCTCTGCCGGACCGGACAGGTAGGTCACCCGGGTTACCTCCGGCGGGGCAGACCGGCTGCCGCTGGTAAGAAAGGAGAACGATACCGGCTCTGAAAGCCGGTTGCCCTGCAGGTCCGAAACTCCGCTGTTTACCGATAACGTGTAGATCCTGCCGTACTCCATCCTGCCGGTTCCTGTAAGGATGAACTCCCTTCCTGAAGCGGGGTCGCCCTGGAGGATATCGAACATCCAGGACGGTTCGATGGTTACCCCCTGCTCCAGGGAGCCGGGATCGATCTTTTCCGAAAACCCGAGGGATATGTTCCAGCTGCACTCCCACCCTTCGGCGATAACGGCGGATTCGTCCTCATGGTAAGGGGTCAGGAGAAAAGAGTGCTCTTCATTCCCCCCGCTTTCCACGAAGGGGGCAGTCGTATCCGTACCGACGGAAAAGCGGCTTTCAAACGGGGAGTTCAGGAAGTTACTGTTCCTGTCGGAAAGTTCATCCGAGATGGTCACTGTGTATTCCGTCTGCCACTTAAGCGGTTCAGTGGGAGCGAATTCAACAATGGTCCCCTCCTGGGAGAGGGATATCCTGCCTTCTATACCGGGATGAATGGAAAAGGAGCTGACCAGGGATGCCGGGTTTACCGGTTCGGAAAAGAGAATTTTCACCTTCTTAAGGGGATCATCCGTCTTCCCGTGGTCTTCCGGTTCCATTGCCAGGACCACAGGTGGTTCATGGTCGTCATGGGTGGAGAAAGAAAAGGTGAATCCTTCTGCAAGGGAATTCCCGGAGGGGTCCTCCGCTTCGGTGGTGACCCGGATGGTGTAGTTTCTCCCGGTTTCAACCGGATTCTCCGGGTTGAAGAACATCACCGCTCCTTTCCATGTATAACTGCCTGAAACAGGAATATCGTTTTCTGAAAAGGAGAAAGCGGCTTCCGCCGAAACCTGTTCCGGATGTTTAGAGAATTCTACCAGCACGGTAAGATCCGAAGGCTCCAGGACCACATCCTCCGCGGGCTCCCAGCGTATTATTTCCAGGGGCCTCATGGAAAGAAAGGAACAGCCTGCAAGGAGTAACACTCCGGCCCAGGGCACCATCAGGGTTTTCACTGGACCGCTCCCCGGATGTACAGAGATACCGTTTCCGGAAGAAAGGATCCCTCCTGGTTTTGTAAGCCCAGGGCGCCGCCGGGTATGTCCAGAACGTACAGAGTGCGGTGGATTGAATCCCGGGAGTACTCGAACCCGGCAAAGGTCATGGTCAGAAGGGTGCCTGCCGTATTCCAGTGGATGTTCTCGAGATCCGGATAGGAAAGATCGCCGGGAAAAAATGCCCTGCAGGAGATCCTTTCCGCGGTGACAGCCTGATAATCCTGATCAAAAGGGCGGGAAAACCGGATTTCGAAGATATGGCACAGGTCCGGCCCGTAGAAATCGATGTCCCAGGGAACCGGGCTTTCGAAATCATCAGGAAAAAAGGTGGTATCCCCTGTCCCGGTAGACCCGATGGAGAGGACCGAGAGCTCCGGGATGGCCGGGACAAAGGGTAGATCGATGGAGGATGATAAAGGGTGACCGCTTAAGTCCTTTAGAACCGTGGAAATGGTGATGTGATACCCGGTATTCATCACGAATCCCCGGTACGGTTCGAATATAAAGGTCGTTCCCGAGACCTGGTACAGGGCCCCGGGCAGGGCAGGGTACACGGAAAACGCATGTTCCAGGTCGGGAAAGCTGATCTCTTCGGAAAAGGTCATCATGAGGGAGTCGTGAAACGTCACATCATCCAGGGTTCCCGGCAGAGGATAGAAACCGCTGCCCTCCCGGAAGCAGGGTTGAATCGAGACCAGGGCCGGTGCCTCACCGTCGCTCCGGACATAGAAAGAAGATGATGCCGGAACGGTAAGGGGCACTCCCTCCAGGGTCCGGACCTGGGAATCCAGATGCCAGGTGTAAGGCGTGTTAGCTTGTAAAGGCTCATCCGGCAAAATCGAAAGGACCCTGCCTTCTTCGCGCCACTCCAGGGAGTAGGGTGTTTCCGGTTCTATGGAAAATCCCATGAGAAACGAGTCCGGATCCGGCGGCTTGGAAAATTCGAATTCCAGTATTGTCCCCCTGAAGACGATTGAACCATGTTCAGGTGAACTTTGCAGCAGGGCCAGGCCGGGACCGTCACTATCAACGTAAAAGGGTACCGTCAGGCTGATCTCCTTGGTTTTTCCAGATACACCGAAAAGGGTCCCTTCCAGGGAAAGGAGGTACCTGATGCACGGCACAAGATCATTAAAAGGGATGAACTGTACACAAAGCTCATCCTCCCAGGTAAAGGTTCCCGGTATTTCCTCCCCGGGTCCTGAGATTCTGATCAATGCCTCGGTACTCTCCCTTTCCACGGGTTCTGAAAAGCGGATAGTAACGGAATCCTCGAGGGGCACCACCTGTCCCGGTGTGTCCGGGAAGGTGGACACTGCAATCTCCCGGAAATCCAGGACACTGCACCCAAAAAGAAAACACCATATGACACTTAACGCAGTGATCTTAAAAAAGCACACCTTCTCCTCCTTCCGGGTTACCGGGACCCTGGTCTGCAGCCGGTTCATCCCCGTCCTTACGGGGCATCTGCCGGCAGGAAACCAGCTCCCCTTCCCTCACGTCCGGCATGGGCCGGTCTACAACACCTTCACCGGCTTTAAGCCCTTCCGAGATTACCCGGGTATCTCCCAAGTCCTTCCCTAAGCGGACCACCCGGGGAAACACCCTGTTCTGCCGGAGGACATAGACTACCCCGGAATCTTTTTCGGTCTCCCTGATTGCGCTTTTTACGAGGGTTACCTCCTCTTCCGGTATTCCAGTCTGCACCTGGATGGTGAAATACAATCCGGGTTTCATGTCCAGTTCCGGATTTGCTATCCTGGCCTTTACCAGGCCCATACCGCTCTTCGGGTCGATAAAGGGGGCTACCTGGTAGATGGTTCCTGCCACGGACTCGTCCCGGTATCTCTCCAGGTGTATCGTTACGGGCATACCGGGTTCAACCATGGATAATTCCTGTCCGGTCAGCTGGAATGGAGCTGCCAGTACCTCTTCTGAAAACACCGTCATCAGGAGATCGCCCCGCTCCACCTGCTCTCCCGGTTCAAAACTGCTCCCTGCAACGACCCCGGAAAGGGAAGAGACACACCTAAGTTGACTGATAAGGTATTCCACCGCCTCTTTTTCAGCCTCGGCGCTGCGGAGATTCGACCGGGCGACGGCTGCTTCCGCCCGTTCAGTTTCGGTGTTTATATAGGTAAGGAGATCGTGTTTTTCCCCTTCTGTTTCCGGAATATCAAACCCGGCATCGATGATATCCCTGTCCCTGTACCCGATTATCTGCATGGCAAGGTCGATTTCAGAGTTCAGATACTCGGTCTCTTTTCTATAATAAGCCATCTTCACCGCGGTAAAGGCTTCTTCCGATATGCCGCCCATGGAGAAGAGGTCCTCCTTGTTTCTCAGGGTCCTTCCCAGCTGTTCGAGTTCGGTCTCTTCGAGTTCCAGGAGCAGCCTGCCCTTTTTAACCTGGAGGATCCGGATTTCCGCCTGGAGCTGTCCTTCCCTCTCCCGTGCTCCAGCGAGAGAGAGGGCGGCTTCTGCGGACATTACGGCAGCTTCGGTCTGACGGCGGCGGATCCGGAGCTGATCGTTCTCCAGGGAGACAAGGAGGTCTCCTTTTTCAACACGATCCCCCTCCCGAAGGTGTACATCGATAATGCGCCCCTCTACTGGTGCCCTGATGTCCAGTTTCGATTCAACCGAAAGAGTGCCGTACCCTGATACGGAAGGGGCTATCATCACAGTTTCGGGTATAACCACCGTAACCTGCCTGGGTGCCGGATCGTGTTCCATCAACACCTCCCCGGAACAATTGGCAAGTATCACCCAGAGAAGCAGGGCCGCAGACACCGGGCTGAAAGAAAGGCAGTCCCTGTACTTCATCGGGGCCGGTTCTCCAGGGCATAGGTAAAGTGTTCCAGGGTACCGAAGGGAAGCCCCATTAGTTTCTCGAACCCGGTTTCCATCTGTTTCAATGCCAGGATATCGTCCAGGAGGGTGTTTTCCAGTTCAGACAAACCGGAGAGAAAACGTAAATAGGTGAGCCGGTCGATCTCCCCTAAGGCAAACTCTCTTTCCGATATGGCCGCAGATTCCCGGGCAAGCTCCAGGGCCTCCCTGCGCAGGTCTGTCTTCTTCTTCATCTGCCCGTAGGACATCATCCAGATCCTGACGGCGTGTTCGATTTCCCGGGTCATGACCTGCTCTTTCGCCAGGAGGCGGCGGTGCTGACGGTTCAGTTCCTCCTTTCTGTACCGGTTGGAAGAAGAAGGGAACACCGATCCCTCAAGGGCGATACTCCGAAACCTCCGGTGGGCGCCGTCGGTCCCGAACCCGGTACCAAAAGAGACGGGGAAATAGTCGTTCCGGAAGGAAAAGGAAAGAGAGATGTCCATGCCCGGGTCGAAGAGGGGGAAGGAACCTCCCGAGGCTGAGAACCGGGCTTCCAGCCCTATTTCCGGCATCACCGGTATCCCCGCCAGGGACAGTTCCCTTTCCAGGGCGTCCCGTTCCAGGGACAGCCCGCACAGGGACGGATTTTTTTCCAGGGCATACCGTACGTACGGACCGGGAGATCCGGAAAAGGAAATGCCCTGATAGCTTCGGTCCAGTGTACCCTTCAGCACCAGTGGAGCGTCAGGGTCGATCCCGGTCAGGGTCTTCAGATTGAAGGAGAGTTTTTCCTGTTCGATCTCCAGGTCCTGCACCTGCAGCCTGCTCTGCTTCTGTTCTTCCTCGGATGCGAGAAATTCCAGGCGTGTGATATGCCCCAGGGAAAACTCGGATCTGCCAAAGGCGCACTGTTCCTGTATCAGGGTCAGACTGTGCCTGGCGGAAGCGAGTTTTTCCTCCAGTACGAGAAGGGTAAAAAAGAGGGAGAGAACCGCCGCCGAGGTATTTCTCTCTGTCCCGGCATATTCGAGCAAAAGGGCACCTTCCTGATATTTCAGAAGGTCCCGTCTCTGTTTCCGGCTGCCTCCGGCAGTGAGGGGCTGTTTCAGGGAGAGATAGAGCTCCCTGGTCCGGGAATCCGGGCTATGGACCACAATACCGTCATCCATGCGCATCCCCACCTGGACATAGGGAAGATACTCCCGGAACGATGAGAGCCGCAAACGGGACATGTTATCGATTTCCAGGCGGAGGGCTTCCAGCTCCGGGGAAACCGCTGCTGCTTTTTGAAGGGCCTGTTCCAGGGTCAACGTCACGGTTCCCTGTTCCTCCCCTGTCATTTTTACAAGGATGACGAACATTCCGAACAGGAGGATCTGCATCCTTCCGTACCTCACCGGTCTCCCTCCCCTTCGATTCTCTCCAGCACTTCCTGTACGGATTTACCGAGGACGCTCTCTTCCGGCAGGACAGCCAGGGTTTTTCGGACCTCCAGGGCCGCCTCCACGTCAAGACCGAACCTGAAAAGAAGGCGGGCCAGGCGGAGCCGTGTCCGTGCCAGCTCTTCTTCGAAGAGGAGGGCTTTCCGGTAGCTTTCGATTGCCTGTTGATACTCATTTTCTGTTTCATGGATCACCCCGGAGAGGGAAAGGAGCCTGGGGTCCCGGCTGTCCTTTTCCAGTGCCCTGTTAAGGAGCACTCCCGCCTCCTTTGTATCACCGGTGTTGAGGAGGTTCCTGATCTGCCACAGTTCGGCTTCGGGATACCCCGGGTGGTCCTGGAGCAATAGTTCGAATACCTTTCTTGCTTCCCCGGTGTCACCGCTTAACATGCAGGCTTTGCCGTACATGAGCCCCGCCTGGTGGAATTCCGGATAGGTTTCGTAGATCTCCCGGAAAAGAGGTTTCGCCTCTTCGATGCCGCCCTGAAGATAGAGGGATTTAGCTCTGCCGTACAGTGCCAGGTATTCCCCGCTATCCGGTACCGGGGTGCAGGAAACTGCAATGAGCAGTACTGCCAGTACTATCCGAAGGTATCGCTTCATTTTTTTTTTGCTCTCTATAAAGCTCAACAGGACAAATGGAAAAAAACTTCATTTTTTTTGCTCCGGATAAAATCATCAAGCCTGTTCCCTCTGTTTCCCTGTGTAAGGATACATGGAGGGGAATATGGATAACCGGTTATTTTTTAAAGTTCTGATGATGGTCGCCGCCCTGGCCGCGGTGCCGGCCGCTACTGTAGCCGCACAGGGAGTCGATCCGTACGATGTATTCGGCAGCTACCTGTCAAGGGCGGACAGGTCCGACAGCGGAACAGCGTGGCTGGAAACCGCCCGTTACGGACTTCGGCGGTTTAAGGACCAGCAGGACAACCGGACAATGCAGAGCCTGCTGGAGGAGGAGTACCTCTCCTTTATGATGTCCCGGATGTTCCAGGAGCAGGATGATATAAATATTGCTCTTCTCCTGGAAACCCTGGGTCAGGTGAATATGGACCTTCTCTATCGCACCGCTCCGGACGGGCCGGTTCTTTTCGATGAAGCCGGAGACCCTCTGCTCCGCGGGGCGGAGAATTACGAAGCGGACCTTCTGCAGTGGAGGAACCGCGTGGGGAAAGGGAAGGAAGATGTGCTTGGGTTATGGCGCGAGCATATACGGGCAGGTTTCGACGAGCTTAATGCGGAGATGGATGGACAGGACGACGGGAGGATCAGCAGGATCTTCGAGGTCACCCTGGAAGAGTACGAGGCTGGGGTCCGAATGGAACTGGACAAGATACTGCTTCAGGAAGAACAGCGGTTTACCGCCCGGCGCCTTACGGATGTCTATTCCCTGAAGGCGAAAACCGACGGCGTACGTGCAGGAGAGGTTGTGAAGGAGCTCCTGTCGGAGGCTGATGAACAGGGCTCTGAAGAGCTGGCGTCTCTCCAGGCGGGACTTGCGGCGCTCTCTTCGGCTGTTTATCCGGACCCGGGTTTGGGGAAAACAGGCCGCTCTGCCGAAGAAATCCGGGAGTATATCAATTCCTCCCTGACGGAATGGAAACGCCTCGAAGAGGACCTGGCGGAGAGGCAGCTCAGGTGGGAGTGGGAAGCAGGGAAACGGTTCTCCTCCGGCCGGGCAGCCTGGGAGAACGCGTACTCCCTGCTCCGGGAGGCCCGTGCATCCTGGGACCGGGAAATGGACAGGGTAACAGCAGGGGAAGCCGGTGAGTGGGCGGTCCGGGAAGCCGAACTGGCTGGGCGTATCGAGACCTACTTGGCGGACATGGCCCGGGTGTACAACCGGGAAAAGAGGAACCTGGAAGAACAACTGAGCATTCTGGTGCAGAACCAGGGCCAGGCTGTGGATATGATGAGCACCGCCGGAACTGCAGGTATGTTCTACCTGGAATCCCTCGCAAAAAGAGGCATTATCGACAGGGATACAGCCGGGAGTGTCGCTTTCGGTTCCCCGGCAATGAGGAGTGTACTGAGTTCTGTCGACCCTTCTCTTACAGAATACAAAGAGTGCCGTTTCTGGCTCAATGTGTGGGACACCTACAGCTCCCTCTTTTCCCTGTCGGGAGAACATTTTATATCTGTTAAAGACCAGGTCCTCTCCGGTTCTTTAGGGGGGGATATCCAGGCGGAACGCGTAAAAGCAGAGAACCTTTTGACTTACTGGGAGGGCCAGGAACAGGTCGCCCTGGCAGTTACAGCCTACGGCCTGGATGATACCTCCGGCAGGGACAGGGAAGGAGAAACCGAAGACTCCCTGGCCAGGGCTGCCGCCTCCTATGAAAACGCCCTGGAGGAGTATAACAGGACAGCGGCGGAGCTGAAGGCCCTGGAAGGGGATATGGGGACGGTACAGGATGAGCTTGCAGCCTTGGGGGAGGAGCTCCTGAGAAGACAGCAGGAACTCCACGATGCCCGGCAGGAGTATCAGACAGTGTTCAGCAGCCTCTCCGACCCGCTTCCGGACCGGGAAGAATACCTGACGGAAAATCTTACCCGTATCCGCTCCCTGGAAACAGAACTTCAGGCGGCTAAGGACCGGTGGACCCGGACGGCAGACCGTTACGCCGTGAAAAAAGAAGAGTGGGAAACCCTATGTTCAGTCATGGAAACCTCCTCGTCCGGTCTGGAACAGGCACGGCTGGAAGTGCAGAAGGCGGAGCAGATCCGGCAGTTTGCATCCAGCGGATACCTCGATCTTTTTGGTGAACCCGGTACTCCCGGAGGGTACCTGGAATACACAAGGACCATGACCCGGAGAGCATCGAAGGTTCTGGACCTCCTCGAGGAGGTAAGCGCGGTTTCTCCGGAAGCCGGGATTTCCCTGGAGGAATACGGCCGGGCCTGGAGGGATTACCTGGAATTGGGGATCTATGCCGGAGCACTGGGTGAAGCCATGGAAAAGCAGATAATCCTGGTGGAAGAGCGCACCCAGGACTACCGGTACTCCATGGAGAACATCATTACAGCCGATGAAGAACACCTTCAGGAAAGGGACGCATGGATAGAGGGAATGTGCGCCTTGACGGAGCGAAGGGGGGAGCATGGCTTCATCGGGAACCTGGACGAGTGGGGTCTGGCATGCTGGTACCTCCTTACATCCAGGGGAAGAACAGAACAGGTAATAGATCTCGATGATGAAATCGTCGTGAAACCGGCGGTACAGGACATCCTGCGTGATGAGGGAATCGACTGTTCACCCGAGGTGTCTGACCTGGCGTATGCAGCTTTCCGGAGAGTACAGTCCGACCCGGTAGAAGCGGCTTTGTTCGGTTACTATGTGGATGCAGTTCTCTCCGGGTCCGCCCGGGATGTATCCGGTTTCACGTTTCTCCTGGACACCGTCATCCTGGCAGCGAAAGACCGGCTCTGCGAGGAAATAGATCTCCGGAGCTCTGACCGGTACGATGAATACATTCGCAACCGGAACGGGGCCCTTGCCGCCACTGCGCTGAGTGTCCTCTTCCCGCCGTATGCCTTCATCGCTTCAGCGTTGTACGCAGCGGCGGCAGTGGAGCTGGATGCCTACAATACCCTGCAGGTCTGCAGGACGGATATCATGGACAATTATCATCAGATTGCTTCGGCGGTTTCAGCGCACAAAGAAGACCTGTACCGTTCTATCCGTGATAGTGCCGGAAAAAAGGAGTTGCTCGAAACGGCAAAAGCCTCTCTTGCCAGGCTAACCTGTGACGATGGGGCGGGAGAGGTTACACCGGAATCGGTTTCACTGGCAGTAACAGAAGCATGCTCTATAGTCCCCGAATCCCTGTCCAGGGACCCCGGCGCCCTTAGGGCCCTTCTGGCCGGCCTGGTACCGGATCACTCATCGCCTCCGGATCCCGTTTCCTTTCTCGGGAAAGCTGTCCTGCAGGCCGGGATCCGTCGGGATACGGCCCGGGAGAGGTTGTCGGTCCGGGTCCGGGAAAGTCAGGCCAATCATGATCATGCATTCTCAAGGTATACCGAAGCCCTCGATGAGTATCTTTCCTCCCGGGAGCCAGGGGAAAACGATATAGAAAATGCATCTGCAGAAGCGTTTCAGCATTCCCCGGCAGTATCGCGGGATGTCCAGATCCGGCTGTTCACCCTCTTTGACACTCTCCAGGAAGAAACAGGATTCTCCACATATGAAACCGTCCAGACAGCACTCAATACACTGGATCTCATGAAAAAAGAACTCCTTCAGAATCTGTTTGAACAGGGCGCTGAGTTGAACCTGGATACCCGGAACTACCTTGCTGCCATGGATGTGGAACATCTCTCCCTTCTCAAAAGGCACAGGGAGAGCCAGATAGCATCGATCCTGGAAGATGGGAACAGGGAGTGGAACCTGGCGGAAGAGAAACTCCTTAAGCGTCAGAGGAGGTGGAGTGCTTCGATGGTGAAAGAATACTCTGAAAAGGAGGCCCTCTGGAACGCCCGGAGACAGGAGCTTACCTTGGGGAAACAACGGTGGGTCCGGAAGGTATCATCAGGTATTTTTTTAAGTGATCTTCCGGATATGTGGGAATCCCCGGTAATCGGGCCTCTCATAACCGGACTGAGTACTCCTGAACCGAATGCCCTTCGCGGTGTGCAGGATCTAGTGGATAGTTCGTCTTTATCGGATCTGTTTGATGCGGTAACCCGCAGTACATCCGGATTTTCATCCTACCCCGTATATCCTTACACCCCGGTCCGGTTCGGGACAGCCTCCCTGGAGATAGAAATCAGGAACCGCATTGATTTCGAACAGCAGGAGCTGGAACACCATTTTGCGGTCCTGACTGCATACACCGCTCTGCGTACCCTGGAAGAGACCCGGGATGCGTTGGAACAGGCCCTGGAAAGGGCGAACGAAGATGTAGAACGGGGTATCGACAGGCAGCTTATCTCTTCCGGGTACCGGAGGGAAGGAAACCTGTATATCCGGGAGGCTGTTGTCGGGGCAACCCTCGCCGGCGGGGAGATAAGGGAAACCCAGACCGTCGATGTGTACCACTGGTTCCCCTCCCCCGGGTTCGACCCGGGAATCGAAACAGGCATCGATTTCCTCTCCGGCCTTACAGCCGACGCTGTGTACACCCATATCCAGAAAGGAATAGACACCATGACCGGTTTCTTAGAAAAGATCTTCGGAGAGGAAGATGCAGAGGGTATCACCCTTCTCCAGGAAACCTCCTGGACGGATGAACTCAGGTTCTCCGAACTGGCTGCGGAAATCGACAACGGCGGTTTTTCCTGTTCCGGTTTTGATGCGTCATCGAGCTATGAAAAACTTTCCCTTACCAGGTACAGCGCCCTCAGGCAGGTGAGCAGGGATGTCTCTTTGTCCCCGGGAGAGTTCGGACTGTGGGTAGGGTACGCTCCCGCATTCAGGCCCGGGGCAGACCCGGGATCGGACCTGGAGGAGAATATCATGTTCGACGGTGCAGGGGAACTGGGCAGGATTATGGGAGAGTACATGCAGCACCGGCTGGCGGAAGGGAAAGGATGGGGGGAGTTGGGTACCCCCCTGTACAGCCGGAGACTGTGGAATGATGATGACCGGAGGTTCTCCGCTCCTTCTTTACGGGAAGTGATCGATTTCGGGGTGACCCTGGCGGCCACGGCCTTTGCCGGCCCCCAGGCTGCTCGGGTTATTGGACTTGTAGATGACGCGTTTTTCACATTCGCAGATATCGCACTGGAAGAGACCTCCCTTAAAGAGGGACTCCTCGACCTGGGCAAACAGGCCCTGTTGACCGGTGCCACAGCAGGAATCGGCTCCCTGGCAGGAGATGCAGCAGGGTACCTTGGAGATTCGTCTTCCTTCGAGCATCTGGTGGCAACTACCCTGCTGGAAACGTCCAGGCAGGTCGGTACAGCTTCAGTGTCCGGGGCCTTAAACGCCATTAATTTCGATGCTGCCGGCAGGCTCTCCTGGTCTGCAGGTGCCTATCTCGATGGTGCTGCCGGTACATCCGCCCTGGCAGGATATGCCTCCTCTGCAGCTTCTGGGGCTGCGGGTTCTCTGCTGGAGGGTACTCTTACGGCGGGAAACAGAAAATATTTCGAGGATCTTACCGGTTTTACCGCGGAACTTGCAGGCGGGGCTGCAGGATATAGTGTATACTTGTTGGAAGAAGCACGTAACAGTGCCGGGACCGGGACAGCCGGTGATATTGTAAAAAATGCATTTAACAACATGGGCGGAGTAACCTTCAATCTGGCAAATGCGGGAGCCCTCCTGGACGCAATGCGCCTGGCCGGGGTAACAGCCTCATCCGGCTATTCCGGGGGAGACTTGTCCGGTCTTTCTGCAGCGGCGGACCGGCTCTCCGGTACGGGACTCCTGGAATGGCTTATCACAGCGGAAGGATCCTCTTTTTCCCTGGGTACCCGGGGAATCGACCTGGGAGGCGCCCTGTACTCTCTTGGAAAAACTTCAGCACTTCTTACGGGAATCCGGGAATACGCGGCAGAAAACAACATCAGGACCGAAGCCCTCCTGGAAACGGTGTACGGTTACGGCGATGTTTCTGCGGAAGACACGGTGTGGCGGATCCTTTCCGGAGCGGATTCCCTCACCCTGGGTGACCTCCCGGGAGGAGCCTTGGGAGAGACAACCGCCGGAACACAGGGCGGCCGGAAGATCCTGCTCCGGCCCTTCGGTGATTCCCGGGAAGAGGTCCTCCATGCTGCCCTGGCCCTTCAGCACGAAGCATACCGGTCCGGCCGGGTGGAACAGGACAACCTAGGTGAAACCGTACTGGCCAGTGTCGCCCGGCTATCCATGGCCGGCACCATTGGGGAAGATTACTCGGACTTCCTTACCGGTTCCGGCTCTCTCTACGTGGAAACAAGGCTCCTGGAAGACGCGATTAAGACCGGCAACTTTTCCCTCTTCGAAAATTACATCGAAGCCATGTACGACTCATCCGGAGATTTCTTCTTTCCCAGGATCACCACCGGGGGAACATATCAGAACACCGACCCGGCCAACCTGGACTACCCCCTATTGGCAGGGGAGACCCTGGAGCAGGTGGAGCGGTACAACCGGGAGTACCGGGAGGAGCTGTACCGGCAGTTTGTGGAAGAAGAGATGCTGGCGTTTGATGGGGATATTGGAGATTTTCAAGCTTCGATGAGCTTTAATCAGTTTAAAACACAAATAATCCAAGATAATGATTTTTCAAGAGATATTGCTTATAGTCCGCAATATTATGAATCTGTCTACTACAATGCGTGTAAACTGATGTGCGCCATGTATGCCGGGGAGTACTTTTCCGGGAAGGAGATGTCCGTCCTGGAGGTGAACCGGGAACTCACCGGGGCAGGTATTTTCACCGGTAAGAATCTTCTGTCCACGGACCTGATGGAGAAGGCCATGGAACACCTGACCGGCGGGGAGTACGATTTCCAGCTGGTCCTAAGCGCGGAAGAGGTGTCCGGGGACGTGCTGAAGGAACTCCTGGAATCGGATGACTCCTACATCGCCCACCTCCGGATCAAGAAGCCCGGAACGGAAACAGGATTCCACTCGGAGATGCTCTCTTCCCTGGACCTGGATGTGGTAAAATACGTAAGCGGTGTGGAGGACTATTACAACCTGAGCACGGCAAACCCCTGGTACAGTTCCGGGTACACCGGGAATACCAGCCGGTCCATGGACCAGGTGGCCAGGTGGGACATCTTTAAAGTTGCAAAAACAGACCTGTACTATGCAAACAACTATCCCCAGGAGTGGTGGTGGAGGAACAACCCATGGTGACAAAAACGGTATACATCCTTTTCATGCTG